>CAIQOG010000648.1 GCA_903873355.1 uncultured Bacteroidales bacterium | reverse complement strand
TTTAATTTGTAATTTTGCGACAATTTTCAAAGAAACAACAATCAAAAAATACAATTAATAATAAATTACAAAATTATGGCTAAGTTAACGCGAGAAGATGCCCTTCTCTATCATTCTCAGGGAAAACCCGGAAAAATTGAGGTTGTACCCACTAAACCATATAGTTCGCAACGCGATTTATCTCTGGCATATTCTCCCGGTGTGGCAGAGCCTTGTCTGGAAATTGAAAAAGACCCCAATGCAGCTTACGAATATACTTCCAAAGGTAATCTTGTAGCAGTAATATCAAATGGAACTGCGGTACTTGGTTTGGGCGATATCGGTGCTATGGCCGGTAAACCTGTGATGGAAGGTAAAGGGCTGTTATTTAAGATCTTTGCAGGAATTGATGTGTTTGATATTGAAGTAGATGAAAAAGATCCTGAAAAATTTATACAGGTAGTGAAAGCTATTGCTCCAACTTTTGGAGGAATAAATCTGGAAGATATCAAAGCACCGGAATGTTTTGAAATAGAAGAACGCCTGAAAGCAGAACTGGATATTCCATTGATGCACGATGACCAACATGGAACAGCAATTATTTCTTCGGCAGGATTGATTAATGCATTGGAACTTGTTGGTAAGAAAATTGAAGATGTAAAGATAGTAGTAAATGGTGCAGGTGCTGCAGCTAATTCATGTACACAATTATATATGATGTTGGGCGCGAAACTCGAAAACATCGTAATGGTTGATTCAAAAGGCGTTATCAACAAACAGCGTACCGACTTGAATTCGCGCAAAAAACCTTTTGCAACAGACAGAACGATTACAACACTTGCAGAAGCTGTGAAAGATTCGGATGTGTTTTTAGGATTATCAGTTGCCGGATTATTATCCAAAGAAATGGTTCAATCGATGAATGTAAATCCGATTGTATTTGCATTGGCAAATCCGAATCCGGAAATCTCATTTGATGATGCCATGGCAGCTCGTAAGGATATTATATTTGCTACAGGTCGCTCTGATTATCCAAACCAGATAAATAACGTGTTGGGATTCCCATATATCTTCCGCGGAGCTTTGGACGTACGTGCTAAATGTATTAATGAAGAAATGAAACTGGCTGCTGTACTTGCTATTGCAGAATTGACTAAACAACCGGTTCCTGACGTAGTAAATGCGGCTTATAACCTGAAGCGCTTAGCATTTGGACGCGAATATATCATTCCAAAACCATTAGATCCACGCTTATTAACCATAGTTTCACCTGCTGTAGCTAAAGCAGCAATTAAATCGGGTGTGGCGCGTAAAGAAATCACCGATTGGGAAGGTTATAACAACAAACTTCGTGAAATGATGGGTCATGACAATAAAATGTTGCGCCATTTCTACGATACTGCCCGTCAGACTCCAAAACGGGTTGTTTTCTCAGAATCGAATCATGTCAATATGTTGAAAGCAGCCGAAATGGCTTTGGCTGAAGGTATTTGTTTCCCAATTCTTATTGGTAATGAAGAAAAAATTGGAAACATTGCTGCAGAGAATGATGTAGATTTGACTGGAATTGAAATTGTAAACCTTCGTCATGACAGGGAAGAGGGTAGACGAAACATGTTTGCAAAAATTCTATCCGATAAACGCAATCGTGAGGGTATGACTTTTGACGAGGCATACGAAAAGATGTACGAACGTAACTATTTTGGCATGATGATGGTGGAAACCGGACAGGCAGATGCACTGATAACCGGTGTTTATACCAAATATGCCGATTCAATTCAGGCAGCCAGAGATGTTATCGGCTTACGTCCGGGATTGAAATACATGGCTGCCATGCATATTATGAATACCAAAAAGGGAACTTACTTCCTGGCCGATACACTTTTCAATCGACACCCGACTACTGAAACACTGATTGATGTAGCTAAGTTGACTCACGATACGGTAAAATTCTTTGCTCACGAACCGGTTATGGCTATGCTTTCATATTCTAACTTTGGATCTGATAAAACAGGAAGTCCGGCAAGTGTACATCAGGTAGTTGAAACTTTACACAAAACGTATCCCGATATGATTGTGGATGGTGAAATGCAGGTTGCATTTGCCTTAAATAAAGAATTGCGTGATAAAAAATTCCCATTCTCGAAACTTGCTGGTAAGAATGTAAATACGCTGATTTTCCCTAATCTTAGTTCAGCTAATGTTGCTTATAAAATGTTGATTGAAATGGGACTGGCAGAATCTATTGGCCCAATTCAAATGGGATTGAATAAGCCTGTTCACATTTTGGATGTTGAAAGTTCAGTTCGTGATATTGTGAATATGACTGCAATTGCTGTACTTGACGCAATTGTGGAAGAACAAATTACAACGAATAATTTGAAAAGGATTTAATCAGTTTCTATTCAAAAATAAAAAAGTGCGGTTGACCTTGAGTTAACCGCACTTTTTGTGTAAAATAAGTAGTTTAAAATATTTAATGATATATTTCTACCACAATAGAACAGATAGAAAAATGCTAATAAAAAGACTTAGTTCACATAGTATAAGTATCTGTCGATACTTTTGTGTGGTCTGAAATTATCCCGGGATTCGGGATAATGCTATGTGTTCTTAGTCTTATTTTTCGATTTAAAACTACTGTGGACTATGTGATGAAAAACATATCAATAATAATTACCATTTACTTATATCGTTTTATTTTACTACAATAGCTTCCATATTTTTAGCACGAATCTGAATATAAATTATTGAACCAGCCTTACTAAATGCTGTTGCAACATAACCCATGCCAATTCCTTTCTTGCTGTCAGGG
>CAIQOG010000647.1 GCA_903873355.1 uncultured Bacteroidales bacterium | reverse complement strand
ATGCGAATTAAGAGTTGAATTAAAAAATTAAATGAATAAAAGCAGCAGCAATTCTTCCACAGACAAAAGTCAATAATCCTTTAGTGGAACGAACTTTGCTAGCTTTTTGAATATCTGTTTTCTCAATTAACCAATTGAATAGCGATTCAATTGGTTGTCTAACAGAAGATACGGCTTTTGAAAACAAATCATTGTATGCCCTATTTCTCTGTTTTTCAAGTTCTGCTTGACCTTTCAAATCTTTAATTGGTGTCAACATAATGGAATTATTAATACGTTGCATTTCAGTCCAGAATTCAACATTTCCATAAATTTTGTCGCCAAAATAGACATTGTTTTCCAAATATGGAGCTACGCCTTTAAGGTGTGTCAAGTCATTTTCAGATGCTTTTGTAAAAAGCAATTGTTCCGGATGAGGCAAAGACCCTTTATGATAGCAAGCTAAAGCGTGTAACTTCAAGCCATAATAGTAAATGCCTTTTGTAGAACAATATCCTTTGTCTGTGATTTCTTTTGCAACTTTAGGATTTCTTTTACCAGAGCAAGTGATAACAGGCATTGAGTCTATTAATTTGATAGTTTGAGAACAACCTTGAGGTACGAAATCATTTAAAACAGTTTCCGATAAAACCCTGAAAACTTCGCTTAACCGATTGATTCGGACATTAAAAGCCTCGTATGAAGGTAGTTTTGGAAACCAATCACGAAGATACTCGCTAGCAAATTCGTGCATGTTTTTTATATTGAAGCGGTTTTCAAATCGCATGCTGTACAAATAGATTGTAACTGCTTCTTGGTCTGTAAATTCTGGTTCGTTATTGTTGCTAAATCGTTCGCATAGATATTTTAATTCTGTATCAAAACGATTGCACACATAAAAGTATATTTTTACGAGATTTAATTTCTTGTCAGTAGAGGTCATAACGTAGAATTAATTGTGGTAAATTTTCTTCTAAGTTACTGATTTCTAATGATATATCAAAACAATTCGCTAACTATTTTGCTGATTATCAGCACTTTTTTAATTGGGTTCAACCCTTAATTCGCATTATTAATTCTTTTCTATTTTCTTTATTATTGAACCATTTGAAGTTTTAATTTTAGCCAAATAAAAACCTTTTGATAATTCAGATAAATTTACTTTTGATTCATTTGTTTTCAAAATTCTTAAACCTGCCATGTCAAACAATTCAATTTCCTGAATGTCAGATCCTTTTACAACTACACTGGAATTTGTCGGATTTGGATAAACAGATATTTTTTCTGAAGATTCAAATTTTGAATTTGTTACTGTACCATATGTAGTAAGATTAATTGTATTAGAATTTGAACTTGTACTCTGTGGACAATATGCTCTTACACGGTAATAATAATTTGTTTCAGGATTTAAACCCGTTACAATCTGAGATGTACCATTTACTGTCAGATTATCAAAACCTGAGAGATTCATGTTCTGACCAACGCTAAAATTATCAATTTCAAATTTATGGTCGAGAACTCCATCCCCATTGATTTTAATTTTAGTAGTTGAATTTGCACCAGT
>CAIQOG010000646.1 GCA_903873355.1 uncultured Bacteroidales bacterium | reverse complement strand
GAGACTATCGAAGGCGAAAAAATCCTTGTCAGCGTTGGTCGCCGGGCGGTAACAAAAGGATTCGGATTGGAAAATCTTAACGTGGAGCTCGACCGTGGCGGTATCAAAGTAGACGAAAAGATGCGTACCAACGTACCAAATGTTTTTGCAGCTGGTGACGTAACCGGATTCTCGTTATTGGCACACACAGCCAGTCGCGAAGGCGAAGTGGTGGTGAATAACCTTACCGGACGTGCCGACAAGATGCGTTACGATGCCATTCCGGGTGTGGTTTATACCAATCCGGAAGTTGCAGGTGTTGGTGAAACCGAAGAATCGGCTAAAGCAAAAGGTATCGACTATAAAGTTGCCAAGTTGCCAATGGCTTATGCAGGGCGTTTCGTAGCCGAAAACGAAGGTGGCACTGGACTTTGCAAAGTGTTGGTAGGTGCTAAACACGGCGAAGTAATCGGCGTTCATATGCTTGGTAATCCTTGCAGCGAAATGATTTACGGAGCTTGCATGGCTATCGAACAGGAAATGACTTTAGCACAAATGGAAGAAGTGGTTTTCCCACACCCGACTGTTAGCGAGATATTTAAAGAAACAATTTTTTCAATATAAATTGGTAGGGACAGGTCGCGACCTGTCCTGAAAAATATTATCAAAGGACAAGTCACGGCTTGTCCCTACGCAAAAAAATAACAAACAAATAAAACCAATAATACAATGCCAAAAGTACAATTTATTGATCCGGCTGAATCACGTAAACCGGGTTTTGTAGAGTTTCAACCAATTCCGGTAAATCAATATCAGAAAACCGTCAAAGACGAAAAAGGTAATTTTACCAACGAAGAGTTCAAAACCATTTATCACGACATGGTGTTGATTCGCGAGTTCGAAACTATGATTAACCAGATTAAAATTGCTGGTGCATATAACGGAACTCCGTACAACCACCCTGGTCCTGCTCACTTGTCAATCGGACAGGAATCGGCAGCAGTAGGTATGGCATGGACGTTGACCGTTGACGATTATATTTTTGGTAGCCACCGTTCACACGGCGAAATCCTTGCTAAAGGTATGTCAGCTATTCATAAATCAGACGATAAATTTCTGATGGATGTAATGGAATCGTTCTTCGACGGAGCTGTATTGGCTGTAGTAAAAAAAGACTTTACCGGAACAACTAAAGAATTGGCTCGTCGCTTCCTCGTTTACGGAACATTAGCTGAAATCTTTGCCCGCTCTACCGGTTTTAACCGTGGATTGGGCGGTTCAATGCATGCTTTCTTTACACCTTTTGGAGTGTATCCCAACAATGCTTTGGTTGGTGGCTCGGGTGATATTGCCGTAGGTGCTGCATTGTACAAAAAAGTAAATCGTCAAAAAGGTTTGGTAGTTGCCAACATTGGTGACGCTTCTATGGCTTGTGGACCGGTTTGGGAAGGTATAACTTTCGCTTCTATGGATCAGTTCCGTCAGTTGTGGGAAGGTGATATGCAAGGTGGATTACCTGTGATTATCAACATTATGAATAACCAATATGGTATGGGCGGACAAACTGCCGGCGAAACCATGGGTTATGATATTGCGGCACGTATTGGTGCAGGTGTAAACCCTGAACAAATGCATGCTGAGCGTGTTGACGGTTACAATCCGTTGGCAGTTATCGATGCTTACAAACGCAAACGCGTTATCCTTGAAGAGAAAAAAGGTCCGGTTCTTTTGGACGTATTGACATACCGTTACAGCGGTCACTCACCTTCTGATGCGTCTTCGTATCGTACCAAAGAAGAAGTGGAAGCATGGGAAGCACAAGATTGTATCGCTTCTTTCGGAAAACAATTGATCGATGCCAAAGAAGCTACACAAGCCGACCTTGATGCAATATGGACTGATGTAAAAGCATTGGTGTATGACATGTTCCTGAAATCAATCGACGATGCTGTTTCTCCACGTATGACCAATGCTCAGGTTATTGGCGACATGATGTTCTCTAACGGTTCGGTTGATTCTATGTCAACAGCTACACCTGACGTTTTGATGCCATTGGCTGAAAACTCACGTGTAAAGAAAATTGCGGCCAAAGAACGTTTTGCTTTTGATGCCGACGGAAAACCATTCAGCAAAATGAAACAATATCAGTTGCGCGACGGTATTTTCGAAGCTATGATGGATCGTTTCTACAAAGATGCGTCGTTGGTAGCTTACGGTGAAGAAAACCGCGATTGGGGTGGTGCATTTGCAGTTTATGGCGGTATGACTGAGGCCTTGCCTTACCACCGTTTATTCAACTCACCTATTGCCGAAGCGTCTATCGTGGGTACTGCCATTGGTTATGCTATGTGTGGTGGTCGTGTAGTTCCTGAAATCATGTATTGCGATTTCTTGGGTCGTTGTGGTGATGAGGTTTTCAACCAAATGCCTAAATGGCAATCGATGAGCGGCAACGTATTGAAAATGCCTATCACGCTTCGTGTATCTGTAGGTTCAAAATACGGTGCGCAACACT
>CAIQOG010000645.1 GCA_903873355.1 uncultured Bacteroidales bacterium | reverse complement strand
TAATTGCGATGACTTTCCAGAAAACATGGGTCCTAAAATAATAGATAAACTCATTCTTATAAATAAAAATATGAAAATTTCTTTCAATTTTACTTGCCGGTTGATCCGAAACCACCAGCACCGCGGATAGTTTCTGGAAGGCTATTTACAATACGAATTTCGGATATATGGCCTAGATCAGGAGCGCAAATTTGGAAAAGACGGCTTCCCTTTTCTACGCTTGGATACGTATATTCATTTAGATTTGTAACAGGTGCCATTAGTAAGCCCCTATAAGTTTTATCAATTATTCCAGTACTATTTGCCATGATAACTCCAGACTTATAAACAGAAGAACGAGGATATAGATAATAATGGACTTCTTCTTCCTTAAACTCATAATCACCGAAAGGTACAACTTTTAGCATACGAGCACTAGTACCAAGATTTAGTAGTTTGATAGGTGATGGGGAGAAACGCCGAACATCAAACTCAGCAGAAACCTTATAATCTTCTAGACAATACAGATCTACACCAGCATTATCATTGTTACGCTTACCCCCAAGATTCTTATAGTATTCTAAACCCTCGGGTGTCGGACAAAGCTCAAGAATATACATTTCTAATTTAGATTATGCCTAAAAAAGAATCAATTTTTACGAAATTGGTCTAAATAATCAACAACTAGAAAGAGTATGGATAAAATTCTTTTAGAAACATCTTTAGGAGAAGCATTAGATAAGCTTTCGATTTTAGAAATAAAAGTAGAAAAAATAGGAGATAAACGGAAAGAAGATTGTAAAAAGGAATATAATATATTATATGAAAGTTTAAAGCAATATATAGTACAATTTCCTTATCATTATAGGATTTTAAAGGAAATTAATTTAACTATATGGAATCTTCAAGAAAATATTCATAAAGATAAAGATTTAACAAATACTTATGGGCAAATTTTAAAAGAGAATGATCGTAGATTTCGTTTAAAAAAGAAAATAAATCATATATCTTCTTCAAATCTAAAGGAACAAAAGGGATATAGCAAAACAAAAGCTTTTGTTTATACTCATTTAGGTTTAGGAGATCATTTTTGGATGAATGGTGCGGTTCGTTATTTATCCACCTGTTATGATGAAGTAATGGTAGTATGTAAGAAGAATAATGAACTAACTGTTAAATCTATGTATATGGATGATCCAAATATTACTTTTTATATGATAGATGATGATGTACAATTACAACCATTTACTATAAAGAAATATCATTTAATTGATCAGGGGTTTGATGTATACTGTTGTGGTTATCATACTGAAAAACCTAATATAGAAAAGCCAAGAGAAAGCGCTCCGCCTCCTCAACAAGCGCCAACACCTAGAAACGATTCGGGTAATAGTAAAGGAACATCTTCACCAACTCCTCAACCAAGAAGAAGATAAATTAATCCTTAGGAATTATGAAAACACGAATCATATTATTAGTAATAGGTCTATTCCCTTCATTTGCTTCAATAGCTCAAAATGATATTGATGCAATGAGATACTCTCAATTAACATTTGGAGGAACGGCTAGATTTGCTTCAATGGCAGGCTCAATGGGTGCCCTTGGGGGTGACATTTCAACACTAAGTTTTAATCCGGCAGGAATTGCTATTTTTAGAAAAACTGAACTTTCTATAACTCCTTCTATTTTTTCTCAAACAACTTCATCAACCTATAATTCAAATAATGAAGTTGACAGAAAATTAAATTTTAACCTCGGAAACATTGGTTTGGTTGCTACAATACCACTAAAGGGGAAAAACAATTCAACAGGTTGGGAATCGATAAATTTCGGTTTCGGTTATAACCGAACCAATAGTTTTCATAATCGTACCAATATAAAAAGCTATAATAAAACCAGCTCTTTGCTTGATAATTTTGTCGCTGATGCAAACGGACATCTTCCTAATGATTTCGACCAATTTTCAACTGGATTGGCTTGGCAAACGTGGCTTATCAATCCTGATACAAATGGCACCAACCTTTATAATCACGTGATTCCTTATTACGGAGCATTGCAAAATAAATCCATTGAAACAAAAGGTTCAATGGGAGAAACGGTTCTTTCATTTGGAGGGAATTATAAAAACAAAGTTTTTATTGGAAGTACAATTGGATTTGTTCGAGAAAGATATACCGAAGAATCTGTTTATAAAGAAACAGATGAAAAAGACACCATCGCAGGATTTAAATCTTTTGAATACACCCAAAACCTTACAACAAAGGGTAATGGATATAATTTAAAATTAGGAATTATTATTAAACCTGTTGATTGGTTGCGCATCGGTGCTGCCATTCACACCCCAACAGTAATTAACCTAAAAGATGATTACAGCAGTTCAATGAAATCAAAACTAGATAATGGAATTGGATATGATACTGTTTCACCAAAAGGGTCATTTGATTATTCACTTACAACACCTTTCAGAGCTATTGGAAGTTTAGGATTTATCATTAACAAATACGCTCTGCTAAATGTTGATTATGAATACATAGATTATACTTATGCACAACTTAATTCTGCCCAAAGCGTATTTGGTGATGTTAACAGTACGATTCGTGCAAAATATACCTCAGCCGGCAATTTAAGGGTGGGAGGAGAAGCCCGTCTTGACCCGATTAGCATTAGAGCTGGTTATGCCCTTTATGGCAGTCCTTTTAATGGGGGAGAGAATAAGGGTGCCAAAAGAACAAGTTATACGGCTGGTGTTGGTTTCAGGGAAAATAATTATTTTATTGATTTTGCATATGTGCTTACAAAATATACAGAATACAATTATTTGTATGACTCATCCAATATTTCTCCGGTAAAAAACGACCATAAAAGTTCAAGTTTTATGCTAACGTTTGGATTACGATTTTAATGACTGTTTGTTTGTGAAAAAACGAGTGCGTTGAATATTTTCAACGTGCTCGTTTTGTTT
>CAIQOG010000644.1 GCA_903873355.1 uncultured Bacteroidales bacterium | reverse complement strand
TAAAGTACTTTTACTTTTGAATAATTTGAAGCATTCCTTCTGTATGTTCCAAAAAGGCATTACATTGTGTCAGAAACTCTTGCATTTCGTTGATGTCATCTCCATATATAGTGGCATTAAACTCATGTGCTCTCTGTAACATGCGAATGTATGGAATGCAATCACCTTGCTTTGTAAGTTTCCTTAATGTTCCTATGTAATCATCTCTGAAAACAGTTGGAATGATAATTTTTGATTGTGCTCCTTTCACTAATTCAGCATTCATCATAATTCTGGCAAGTCTTCCATTTCCATCTAAGAACGGGTGAACTTCACTCAGGATAAACATCATGTATGTTGCTTTTGCAAATGGATGTTCCAATGCTTTGTAATAATCAAAAGCTTGAATCAACGTTCCTTTCACCAAATTAAAATCGACAAATGAAGTGCTGCCTGCAAAATTATTTTTGTCTTTGAACTGTCCCGGATTTTTATCTTCTCTTGCGCTGAGTAAGATTCGATGACGGTACGATAATATCTGTAAAAATTCATCAGACGATTGTGGAGTTACAGACATCTCCTGCCTATTAGAAACAAGCTGATAAGTACCTAACACATCGTGGCTATCCTGATTTCTTGCAGCTAACGGTTTGTTTGTTTCAATGATCTGTTTTGCTTCATCAATCTCAAAGACAGTTCCTTCTATGTAATTTGAAAAATAACTTTCAAAGAATGCAAAATTCCGGAAAGATTTTGGAGTAATATTTGGTTCAGGTCTGTTTTTGAATTCTTTTTGCTGCAATTCAAGAAAAACGTTTTTAAACAAATCAAGTCTGATTGGATCGTAAGGAAATCCAAAAGCCCTGGCAATAGCCAAAGGTGATGAAAGTATGTTTGAAGTATGTGTTGAAAGCAATGCACTAATCATTTTGTTCAACAGTTCAAACTCTTTTTGCATATTGAGTTTATCGGCTATTTCCTTCGCATTGTCTCTAACCTTATTTATTTCTGCCTCTCCATTTACCCTGATGATTTGCTCTAGTTTTTCTTCAAGTTCAGGCAAAGTCAAGCATTTGGTAGTTGCACCTACTTTTTTAGTCGCTTGTAAGTTTTCTAGAAAAGCTCTTGATTTTTGAGATACATAAAGCTCACCCGAGATTGCATTATCACCATTGATAGGTTTGCTTCCTTCAAGGAAACACAATGTTACACCGGGAAGTCTTACATTTTTAGTATAACTATAAGTCAAATATATTTGCCCTGCTTTTGTGGGTTGAAACTCAAAAGCTGAACGATGGCTTAATAGAGCTCCAGGGTAAAGTCTCCCTACTATTATAAAGAGATTTCTCTTTATAATATTCTCAGCCGGTTCAATTAAATTTGATGTATAAATACGAGCTGCAATCTTTTTGATTTTACCTTCTTCCCGTAATTTGGTAAGTTGTTTTGAGATTTTCGGTTCGGGTGAACTAAAAATTACTTCCTGAAGATGTAATGGTAGTATATTTTCCATTAAAGTAGTGTTTACCTGCAAAAATAGAAAATAATTTCCACTAATAGATTATAATTAGAAAATAATTTCCACTAAACTGTTTGTTGCTCAATAAATATTTTCTACTAAACGAGTCTATTTTACTAAAAAAGGAAAATAATTTCTACTAATCATTGTAAAAAGGAAAATAATTTCCACTGAGTAGGTGCTCAATGGATTTTATGCTAATGTTGGTTATTAATGCTAATGTTATTATTGATTGAGTTTGAACTTAATTATTATGAAATAGAAAGAATAATGAATTTAAAAACTCAACTCTCCAAAAAACTCAGGACGGTGAAAATCGGGTTTATCCGTTGTTATATGACTCCAGCTCAGGTAATGTGGAACAGAAGTACCATCTCCACATTTATAGAAATTGGCTCGTAGTGTTTCAGGGAGGTTTCCATATGGAATTTCTATCACATCAAAAGGAATTTCGACAGTAAGCTCCCACTCGATATTACCTGATTTTTCATAAAATGGTTCGTTACCCAAAGAGGCAAATCGTATGATAGATTTCATTTTCTGCTCTGAGAGTGGTTGAACATCTAATTCACGCCCTTTTCGCTTGGTTGCTAAACATGTACCTATACAGTTAAACTCAAAATTAAAATAATGGTCTTGACCGGGTTGTTTGCAGAATAACTCCACGCAACTATCTTCCCAAACCGACTCTTGGTCAGTTGAATAAAGTGCTCGAATATTGTTCTCTATTACTTTGAAATGAATAAACAGGCTATAACTTGAACGTGCTATCTTAAACCTACAAACTGGTTTGTAGGGAAATTGTGTGGCCCAATTGAGCATGTCAATATATTCAAACATCTGGTTGCTATCAAAATATTCTGCAACTTGATAAATGTCAGTATTATCAAGTTCTGAAGCATAATTTATGAATAGTGTCTTCATTTGCTTTTTAAATTACTTAGTCGATTGCTCATCTGTCAAATTTATATTCAACAAAAGCCTCAATGGCCTCATAGGAAGCAAGTCCTAATTTGTTGTATAAATTGGCTGTGGCCTGATTGCGTTCTTCAGCACGCTGCCAGAACAAACGCTCGTCATTTCCCATAAAAGGTGCACTTTCCATTTGTGACTGGTGTTTCAGAATTGCATTCCGTTTGCGGCGCAACTGTTCTGGACTAATGGGCACAGCCATTTCGATATGGTCAATTTCCCATTCGGCCCAGGCACCGCGATACATCCACACACGACATTCTTTCATCCATTCTTTGGCTTTCAGTTCGTGAATAGCACCCAGGGCAGCATTTAAACACACTTTATGGGTTCCATGCGGGTCGGCCAGGTCGCCTGCCACAAAAATCTGATGCGGCTGAACTTCATCCAGTAGTTCCATTACTTTTAGAATATCAGCATCTTTGAGTTTGCCTTTCTGTACCTTTCCAGTTTCGTAAAACGGAAGATCCAGGAAATGAACATTTTCAGGTTGGAGACCTACAAACCTACACGCGGAGCGGGCTTCTTCCCTGCGAATTTGCGCCTTTACAAAAAGCACATCAGCGGTATCGGCATCACCGGCCTGTTTTTCTTGAGTCAGGAATTGAAGTATCTGAGCATATTTGGCGCGAATAGCCTGATTCTGACCATCGAAACAATCCATCACGTTTTGCATCAGCGAAATGTAACGGATTACCTCTTCATCGCCTACGGCAATATTACCTGAAGTTTGATAAGCCACATGCACTTCGTGATTCTGATCCACGAGGCGTTGAAATGTACCACCCATCGATATTACATCATCGTCGGGGTGAGGACTGAAAACCACCACACGCTTCGGATATGGATTGCCCCGTTCGGGGCGGTTTGAGTCATCGGCATTAGGTTTGCCACCCGGCCAACCGGTGATGGTGTGCTGTAAGTCGTTGAAAATCTTTATATTTACATTATATGCAGAACCGAACAGAGCAAGCAGTTCGTCCAGTCCGTGATGATTATAGTCTTTGTTGGTAAGTTTCAGAATGGGTTTGTCCGTTTCGTTGCACAGCCACACAATGGCGCGGCGGATAAGCATATCGGTCCATTCGCAGGGACCAACCAACCAGGGGTGACTGATACGGGTAAGATGCTGAGCCGCACTTAAATCGATAGCAGCCATTGCGTTTTTGTGCAATTGCAGGAACGAAGCCGGCACATTATCATCGGTTTTTCCTTCAATCACCTCCTTCAGAATGGCCGATTTATTTTCGCCCCACGCCAGCAGAATGACCTGTTTTGCATTCAGCAAGGTTGAAAGTCCCATAGTGATGGCACTTGATGGAATTTCGGACACCGAACTGTAAAACCGTTTCAAATCACGTTGTGATTCTACATCCAGTAGCATCAGACGAGTCAGTGTACTGATTTGCGAACCAGGTTCATTGTAAGCAATATTGCCTACTAACCCCACACTTACCAGTACCAAATCCAGTCCTTCATATTGTTCTATGAGCTCTTCGTAATGACGACAAAAGTCATAAACATTTGAACGATTCACAGTATCATCAGGAGTATAAAAGTTTACCGGATTAAAGTCTACTTTGTCAAGAAGGTTTGTTCTGATGAGTTTGGCATTGGAGTGGCGTTCGCCCGGATTTACTGGAAAGAATTCGGACACATTAAACACAACGACATCGGCAAAACTCAGGCCTTCTTCATCGTGCATTTTCACCAGTTCCTCGTAAATACCGAGTGGAGAAAACCCGCCCGAAAGACCCAAAATACAGCGTTCACCCTGCTTTTCCTTTTCTCGAATAAGCGTGGCTACTTTCTGAGCTATGGAGCGGGCTCCTTCAGTGGTATCGGCGTAAATACTGGTTCGCAGTTTTTCGTAGCGTGTCTGACGCAGACTTTCTATCATATCTCCGGGACGAAAATACCTTTCAGGAGTACGTTCCAGCGTAATTCTTGAGCTTAAGTCGTATT
>CAIQOG010000643.1 GCA_903873355.1 uncultured Bacteroidales bacterium | reverse complement strand
TCTTTAACTAAAAGATTCTTTTCGGTTGAGATGTATTCACCAATAATCAATCGAAATTTATTTGCAATTGCAAAATCTACAACATGATTAAGCACGAAATTTTCCATTCCTCGTTTTAAAACACGACAACTCATGAACCATGTATCAATAAATAATTCATTTATATTTTTTTTTTCTAAAATAATTGCGCATATCAATCCGTTATCACCATATTTATCTCTCAAATTAAAGGAAAATGTAAGAAAACGTTCACTCATTGAAATTTTTCTAATTTCATCTTCCGTGTATCGAATTGTTCGTAAATTAAATTGATTTGACCTTTGAGATAATTGTGCAATACGGGGAATAGAAAAAGGATTAAAGGGTTGTGCATCAGAAATCATATTAAGACTTTTCAAAAAGTCATCTTCATTCTCGAATAATGCCTTGACTTTTGTTCGCTCTGATTCGATTCTATATTGCTCTGTACGTTTAGAATCTTCTAATGAATAAGATGCTGTTTCAAAAAGATTGAGTGAATAAAGGAATTCCAGATATTCTGCAGGATCTTTAGGAAGATCCGGAACAGTTATATCAGAAATATTTTGTCTGACAATGTTTCGTTCAAACGGATTGTCGTCTAAAAAAACAATAGTATCGAACCCAATATTAAGAATTTGTTGAATGTGTTTTATATTATCTACTTTCGTTTCCCAGTTTGCAATAAAAATAGAAATATCATTTAAGCGCAATATCATATCTGGATGCTTCTCGAATGGCTCCATTGCAGTAGATTCTGTATTCTTACTACAAATGCATATTATTACACCCCTCTGTTTAAGTTTCTTAATCCAATTTTGAAATTCTGTAAACGCTTTACCAATTCCTAAACTGCCTATCTGAATATTATTTAATCCATCATCTCCTATAATACCTCCCCATAATGTATTGTCTAAATCTAAAACTAGGCATTTCTTAAATTTACCATTAAAGGATAAAATCATTTGCGTTATCGATTCTGCTACAACTGGCAGTGCATCAATACTAAAGACCATTTCACTATTTATGTAAATTGAAGGAGAAAAGATAAAGTTTCTTCCATATTTGTTTTGGATGGAAGATATATCACAAATGTTAAATCTTGAATGTCTTAATGAATATTCAGACAGCAAGTAATTTAATTTACGTATTTGGAATAAAAAGGAAGATTCAACTTTATTTGCAAAATTACCAAATACACGATCATCTTCTTCTGCATAATTTAAGAAAATGATTGTAGTATTAATTCTCTTTTGTATACTTTCATATAAATTATTAATCCTTTCAATCTGCATCTGAGCAAAACCCTTTCTTTCAAATTCTTCTGTTTTATTGAATTTCTGCAACAATTTATGACCAGATTCAAATATTATAGTAATTTCTGGATTAAATAAATATAATTCAGATTCTAAATCATAAACATGTCTGTCTATTTGATTAAAATCTGCATCAAAAACGTTTAAATTTAATTGATATTCATATCCAAAACCACGAATAGATGTTGCTAACAATTGTGTAGCAGAATCTCCTAATAGTGCTACTTTTATTGTTTTAAAATTAT
>CAIQOG010000642.1 GCA_903873355.1 uncultured Bacteroidales bacterium | reverse complement strand
TTGATTTTTGTGATTAGCCTGATTGCCTTGATTTTTGTTTGATCGTAATTCTGAATCATGTTCATCATACAAATCAGATGGATCACGGTTCAGACTTAGTTTCCCTTCAAACGTCCATTTCAACAAACTTTGGCGGTAAACTTTTAACTGCTGCTTTGCGATTTGCAGTTGTTGTTTGCCGTTATCTAAATCGCTGAGGAGTTCTTCTATTTTGGAGACTATGAGTTGTTGTTCGGAAAGTGGAGGGAGCAATATTTTAGTGTCTTCAAATTTCCCTTTCGTAACATGCACCATACCTGAACCATGCGCTTTAGCGTATAATTCAGATGTGATTTTTTCAAGCGTGTAAAACAAATATTTTTTATCACAAATATTTTTGGGAACAACTTTAAATATGTGTTGGTTCAACCACGCATTTTCTCCATTCCATAAGTAGACCCCCAATGAAGCCGACCAAGCATATAATAAATCCCCATTAAATACTTTATATCTTTCCTCGAATTCAAGCTTTGAATAATTATATACTGCACCAGCTTTATTAAGATTTTGAATTCTTATTATAGGTTTTCCTGATTTTTCCCATTCCGTTGGTTTGAATGCTCGACCATTTATGTAATCAGCGACTTCTCCCAGCTTCTTTATTTGCCAATGCTTTGGTATATTTTTTACTTCACTCATTTTATGATTCAGACAAAATATTTATAAAAATGAGGGAATATACTGATTATCAATTTTCTCCAGCACATTATCATTAAAGAGAGTTTGATTGGCATAGGAAATGGTTTTATCGTGCATCAGTTTCCCAATAATAATTGAAGGGTGAATCTGCAATGAATCAGCGCAGTCAACAATTGTTTTCCGCGAAAGGTAATTCAGTTTTGGCTGTAAGAAGCGGGTTATGTCATTGTGTTTCAGCAAGTCCGAAGCAAATAAATTGGCCTCATTTTCCAATTCATTTTTTTCATCTTCTTTAAAATTATCTACGAAAAAGGTTTCGGGTGAATCGAAATGTTTAAGAATATGTCCTATTTCATGTGCTAAAGTGAACCAGAAATTATCAATCCGTTTGTAACGGCCGGTATAGACAATTACAGGAGTTCCTTCCACAAAAAATGCCGCGCCATCCAGGTAGGTTTTCTGCAAATGGGGCAATACAAAGAATATTACTCCTGCAGATTTCAGATCACGGAGGAAAAGATTAATACCATTATCCATATTTGTAAAGACATGGAAAAGATTGCACAGACTAAGAAGGATATCTTTGTCGTAAGCTCTTACTTTGTACTGTTTGGCGGTTAGCAATGCTTTCTGATACCAGGTATAGGTATAAGCTGCATTATATTGGTTCATCCTTTCTGACTTTCGCGCGAGAAGCGGCATAGCCTTTTGGTCTAAGGCAGTAAAATCAAGAGTTTCCATTTCCCAGTATTTCAGGATGCTTTCCTTCAACTGATTAGATGTAGAAAAACCTGGAAGCCATTTTTTATTAACCATGTCGCGAATCGGCATTCTTTCGTAAATCTTGGCTTTGATATCGGCTTGAATTTCTTTTTCTGATTTTTCGCTTTCGAGCCAAAGCCGGTAGTTAGCATCCAGATTCAACCAATACTGAGGTGAGGTTTCAAAAACTTCGGATAATACTTTAGCCATTTCAAGTGTAATGGGTTGCTTGTCCTGTAATATTTT
>CAIQOG010000641.1 GCA_903873355.1 uncultured Bacteroidales bacterium | reverse complement strand
ATTAGTTAAAATATAATTTTTAAATAGTAATACTATGGTTTACATTTTAATTACTCTCGGTGGATTTATTTCAATTATAACAACTGCTATTCTGAGAACTATTACAGCCGATAAGAAATATAAAAATCTTAAAAGAGCTTTGATAATTTTTGTTTCAGTTTTATCGTATGTTTTAATTTGTATTTTTATTCTACAACAAAAACAATCTATCAATTAATTACTGATACTTAGTCAATTATATTTAGCATCTTTATAGTTGCTTTTATAGCAGCAACAGTCTGATCTCCATCCAATCCCCTTGTTTTAAATACTTTACCGTTAAATCTCCAAGTGATAATTGTTTGAACAATAGCGTCTGTTTTTCCCCCGGGAGGAATAACAACCTCATAATCCAATAATTCAGGAGTTGGTTTATTCAATTTTTTATAAATCTTATACAGAGCTTTCGAAACAGCATTATATTGACCATCTCCTGATGCTGACTGCTCGTAAACTTCACCATGAATCTCAATTTTCACATTAGCTATAGGTCGAAGTCCATGTGTAACAGATAATGAATAATTTAAAATTCTAATTGATTGATCTTCCTGTTCACTTTTCAGTACATCAGAAACTATAAATGGTAATTCGTCCAACGAAACCAGTTCTTTTTTGTCGCCTAACTCAATTACCCGGGCAGTAACTTTATAAATAGTTTCTTCGTCAAGTTCAATACCAAGTTGTTGAAGATTTTTAAGGATATTTGCTTTTCCTGATGTTTTTCCAAGTGCATATTGTCGCTCACGTCCAAACCTTTCCGGAAGCAAGTCATTGTAATACAGATTTTTCTTATTATCGCCATCTGCATGAATACCGGCAACCTGAGTGAAAACATTTTCGCCAATCACCGGCTTATTATGAGGTATACGAATTCCGGAATATGTTTCAACTACTTTGCTTACTGAGTTTATATTTTCTTCACGGAGTTTGGTTTTTATTTTCAAATGATCATGCAAAACAGCAAGAACACTTGATAATGGTGCATTTCCGGCACGTTCGCCAAGTCCGTTGATTGTTACATGAATTCCCCTAACTCCTGCCTTTGCAGCCTCAATAACATTAGCAACTGCTAAGTCATAATCGTTGTGAGCATGAAAATCAAAGTGTAAATCAGGATAACGTGCTATCATTCTGGAACAATAATCAAAGGTTTCAGAAGGATTGAGAACTCCCAATGTATCAGGCAACATAAAGCGTTTAATATTTGTTTCCTTTAGTTGATCAACTATAAAATATACATACTCTTCTGAAGTTCGCATTCCATTCGACCAGTCTTCCAAATAAACATTAACAGAAATACCCATCTCCTTTGCATTGTACAATACTTTTTTAATATCGGCCACATGCTGCTCAGGTGATTTTTTCAGTTGATGGGTACAATGGTTTAAAGAACCTTTGCAAAGCAAATTTAAAACAGTACAACCAGCATTGGAAATCCATTCAAGAGACAATCGGTCATCTACAAATCCTAATACCTCTATCTTATTGATATGTCCGTTCGTACGGGCCCATTGCGCAACCCTTTTTACAGATGCAAATTCACCTTCCGAAACACGTGCCGAGGCAATTTCAATGCGGTCAACACAAATTTCTTCAAGCAAAAGTCTGGCTACACTAAGTTTCTCCTGTGCTCCGAAAGACACTCCTGATGTTTGTTCACCATCACGAAGTGTAGTATCCATTATCTCTATCATAATCAATTTGCCAATGAGTCAATATGCCAAAATGTCAATCAATTAGCATATTGGTTAATTATTTCTTTGCCTGTTCGTAAGCCTCTATCAAAGGTTTTTTGCTCAATAAATAGTCAATATCGTCAAGACCATTAACCAAACATTCTTTTTTGTAAGCATTAATGGCAAATGTTTCTGATTTTCCAGTAACATTATTTGTAACTGTCTGATTCAGCAAGTCAATTGTCAGGGTTGTATTAGGGTCAGCATTTACCGAAGCAAAAACTTCTGACAAAAATTCTGAAGATACAACGACTGGAAGTACACCATTGTTCAATGCATTATTTTGAAAGATATCAGCAAAGAAACTTGAAACAACCACTTTGAAGCCATAACCATCGATAGCCCATGCAGCATGTTCGCGGCTTGAACCAGAACCAAAATTCTTTCCTGCTACGAGGATAGTACCACTGAATTTCGAATTATTCAATACAAAATCAGCTTTCGGACTTCCGTCTTTATTGTATCGCCAATCGGCAAAAAGATTATCTCCAAAGCCATTTTTATCAGTCGCTTTCAAAAAACGGGCAGGTATTATCTGATCGGTATCCACATTCTCAATAGGAAGTGGAACAACTGTTGAAGTAAGTTTAATGAATTTTTCCATTATTCGTTCTATTCTTAATTAATTTCGTGGATCAGTTATTTTTCCGGTTATGGCAGCAGCAGCAGCCACGAGAGGACCGGCTAGAATGGTGCGTGCTCCGGGACCCTGACGGCCTTCGAAGTTACGATTCGATGTGGATACCGCATATTTTCCTGCAGGTACTTTATCATCGTTCATAGCCAGACATGCTGAACATCCTGGTTGACGTAAAGCAAATCCGGCTTCGGTCAGAATTTCATAAAGTCCTTCCTCACGAATTTGTTTTTCGACCATCCAGCTTCCTGGGACAAGCCATGCAATGACGTTATCTGCTTTCTTCTTTCCTTTTACATAGTTAGCAAATACCCGGAAATCTTCTATACGACCATTTGTACAGCTACCCAAGAATACATAATCAATGGTTTTACCTTCCAGCTTTTCACCCGGTGCAAATCCCATATATTCCAGCGATTTCTGATAGGAGATACGTCCGGCTTCGTCCACCTGATCCAACGTTGGGATAGATTCTGTGATGCCCATACCCATACCCGGATTTGTTCCGTATGTAATCATCGGTTGAATATCAGCTGCATCAAAAACTAATTCTTCGTCAAATTTAGCACCATCATCTGTTTTCAACGTTTGCCAGTAAGCCAGTTTATTATCCCATTCAGTACCTTTAGGAGCAAATTCGCGACCATTTACATAGTCGAACGTAGTTTGATCTGGAGCAATAAGTCCACCGCGGGCACCCATTTCAATTGAAAGGTTACAAACGGTCATACGTTCTTCCATGCTCATGCTGCGGATTGCTTCGCCCGCATATTCAACGAAATAACCTGTAGCACCACCGGTGGTAAGTTTCGAAATCATATAAAGTGCCAAATCTTTTGCTGTCACACCTTTACTCAATTTACCATTGAAAGTGATACGCATTGTTTTCGGGCGACTCTGAAGAATACACTGTGTAGCCAACACCATTTCCACTTCGCTGGTACCAATACCGAATGCTATTGCTCCGAAAGCACCGTGAGTAGACGTATGACTATCGCCACAAACTATAGTTGCGCCCGGATGAGTAAATCCATTTTCCGGACCAATAATGTGAACTACTCCGTTCTTTATATGACCTAACGGATAAAATAAAGGCATTCCAAAATCAACAGCATTTTTGGAAAAAGTATCCAACTGATTACGTGAAATTGGGTCTTGTACAGGTTGATCCTGATTTATTGTTGGCGTGTTGTGGTCGGCTGTCAT
>CAIQOG010000640.1 GCA_903873355.1 uncultured Bacteroidales bacterium | reverse complement strand
ATGAAACCATTTGATATCCATCGAGTTAATACATATTAGTTTTTCTTTTAATTACAGCCGCAACCACTTCCGCAACCACAACTATCAGCCATTTCTTCTTCAGAACCACATTCGTTATCACCACATCCGGAACCGCAACCGCCGCTTCCACAGCCGCAACCACCGCCCATAATAGCAGCTAATTCTTTTTCACTGGCTTCACGAACTTCAAGGACAGAGCCTTTAAAGTGAAGATTTTCACCTGCTAGCGGGTGATTCAGGTCAACTTTTACATGCGTATCGGAAATGCTCACAACCTGAGCATTAATACGGTTTCCGTCCCCATCCATCAAAGGCACTACATTACCTTCGAAAATCATTTCTTCGTCTAACTTTCCATCAACTTCAAAAATAGCACGATCCAGGTCCAACACACTTTCGTCGTCGTAAGGTCCGTATGCATCTTCATTGTTGATTACAAAATCAAATTTGTCTCCTACCTGCATCCCAAAGAGATTTTCTTCGAATTTTGGAAGCATCATGCCAACTCCATAAATAAAACTCAATGGTTGTTGCTCGGTAGCTTTTTCCATTAATTCCAATTCTCCTTCTACTTCGCCATCTACGTACAATTCGTACTCTGCCGAAACTGATTTGTTTGCTGTAATTTTCATTTTTTATCGGGTTTTAAAAATTTATATTCTGTTTTAAATACTCTATAATTGTTTTTTCAATCTAATTGTTCAATAATCTGTGTTAATTATCTCATTTTTAATACCATGTGATTGGTGTTGTGCCATAACCACTTTGTTTATCATACTTCAAATCCTGCAACATACTGGCATTGACACCAATATGAAAATTATATGATCTAAACGGTCCAAAAGGGACAAAACTTGCCGACATATTCCAGCAATGCAGACTCCGGTTAACACTTACATTAGTATATGTAAATTGATTGGCTTTAAAATCGTATGTCGAGTTGGCTGAAATACGCCAGTTAGTTGTTAATGAAATATTTCCCGAAACACTCAAGTTATGTGTAAATCCCATTTCATATTCCATTTTTGATTTATCAAACACATTGGTATTTGCATAAAGAATTGAATAGCTGAAACTAACACTCCAGGGAATCGCAATTTTCTGATATCCATCAATTGGTTTTTCCTGTTTACTCTCCTGATTCTGAGAAGAAGTATTTCCCTGTAAATTTGAAGTATTAGAATCATCTTTGGTAGGGATTTTATTGTCCTGATTACCGGTCGTATTCTTTTTTGGGGTGGTTGATTTCTTTTTAAAAGTATCGTTATTAAAAGTGTAGCTATACGAAGTACTTGTTCCCATAAAACGAGGGAATCCACCATTTGCCCAACGAAGTTTATTAATTCTAACCGGATAACCGCCACTGTTTAATCCGTACATATATGGATCGAAAGCACCACTAAGGCTCAATGTGTAATTTTTACCTAATTTGATTCGAAGATTAGTATTAAACAACGACCATTGCATTGAATCTGCTGCCATATTGTATGAACTTCCTACTGTAAAATTATCAATCAAACTAATGATGTTGAATGGTTTTGTTCCGGTTGTATCTTTATCGTTTTTAACTTTCATTTCAACATTATTACTCAAAGAGAAATTTAGATTTCCAGACTTTCCTGCTCCCGGTGTTCCAAATAAACTATTTTCATAATGTGAATACTGAACCACCTGATCATGAAAAACAAGCGGGTTTGATGCATCTCTTATTGATTGAACATACGTTCCGTAATATCCCCACATTGATTCTCCAAAATCGGGCATATAACTAAAACCTACCGATGGTTTCATGACATGACGTATGCGGTCAATTTTATCTCCGAAAAGCGAACGAATTGGTTGGTAAAATCCATATAATGTGGTTGATGCCGAAATACCCATATTAAAATCATAAACCCTGTTAAATCCTGCCACTGTGTCAGTTTTTACTTTTTGATTAGTTTTGTCCCATGATCTGTTTATGGATGACAGGTACCAGCGTTCATTATAATTCACAGAAGGTGAGATATTTATATATTTAAACAAATCAAAAGTAGCACTAATCGGAATGCTGTGTCTCATTCCGTTTCGCCAATCGCGTACAAAAGATGATGATAATAATCGGTTCTCTTTGGTCTCAATACTATTTGATAAAGAGCCGGAATACGACATTGAAATCTTTTCATACCAACGTTCTTTACCAATAGCATCTTTTCTTTTAAAAGGATAAATCCTGCTCATTGAGATGTTGACATTTGGCAAAGACATGCTAATAGTCGAATCCTTTGTGCGTTGGTTTATCAACATACTTCCTGATATGCTGAAAGGACTTTCAGGAAATCTTTGTGTAAATGAAACACTCGAACTTTTGGTATTTTCTGAATTTAGTGCCGGATTGTAATAACTGTTGATATTGCTTCTGTTGTAACCACTGGTCGAAAAATTTACACTTGACGAAAAGTTAAAAAATGGATTCGCTTTTGAATCCTGAGAATGAGACCATCTGATACTTAAATTATTCGAAGTACTATAAGTTGAAGGTATTTCCTTTTCTCCAATCACATCCTGACGGTAACTGATATTGAAATTTCCTCTGAATTTATATCTTTTCATATAACCTGAACTTGCAGATAATGCCCAAGTCCCTTTGGTATAAATATCGCCACGCAACTCCAGGTCAGCGTAATCATTAATAGCAAAATAATATCCACCATTTGTTAAACCAAAACCTCGTGTCAGTTCATCCTGAAAGGTTGGCATCAAAATTCCAGATGAATATTTATCTGTAAAAGGGAAAAATCCAAAAGGCAGTGCAATAGGTAATGGCACATCTTCTACCACAAGATATGCCGGACCAGCCACAATATAGCCGCCGGGTTTGACTTTTCCCCGAGTCAGATCGAGATAAAAATCTGGATGTTCGTGATTATCGCATGTGGTATATTTTCCGTCAGTCATACAAAGAATATCAGTAGTAGATTTTTTGGTTTTATCACTGATAACGTAGCCTTCACCTTGTTTTGTAACTGCCTGACGTATATAACCTTTTCTGGTTTTCAAATTGTATGTCAGTTCACGGGAATTATATTCTGTTTTATTTTCTGTAAAGACTGGCTCACCTATCTTTTTTCCTAAACTGTCTGTTTTTCCGGTAGCATAAACAGTACTACTATCCATTTTCACACGAACAAATTCTGATTTCAGATTGATATTTTTATATTTAATATCACTTTTCCCATACAAAAAACCGGTACCATTGCCCAGAAAAACGATGGAATCCTGTGCACTATAAACTATTTCAGCATCAATTTTATTTGATTTTTGTTTGGTTGTTTCAATTGTGGAATCTTTCTTTTGGGATATGGAATCAATCTTAGCTGATTTTTCAATAGGTTTTGGAGATGCAACTTTAGTCTGGCTAAGCCCTGAATAAGGTATAGCTAACCAGAAAAAGAATACCAATATCAGGGGAGATTTACTGAAATATAATTGGTTACAGATTTGCATCCGGCAGGTTTATTGCATTGAATAAATAAGTTGCAAATTTAATCAAAAAAAGACAGCCTAATTTACATATCTCTTTTTTTTATGAATAATTTCAAAATTTACTCCTTTGTTTCGCATTAAAAACAGTATAAAATAATTACTTTTGCACAAAAATTTAAGTCAGACTTAATCATTGCAATCATTCAAAATATTAGATTCGTGAAGAACTGTTTTTCTGTATTTCAATCCTTTATTTTAATTCTTGGTCTCTTTCTGTCGCTGACAATTAAAGCTCAGGATACAAGATTTACAGTTGTTCTGGATGCAGGTCATGGTGGACATGACCCCGGTGCAAAAACTTTAAACAACCGTGAAAAAGACATTAATCTTGCCGTTACGCTGATTCTTGGAAATATAATCGAACAAAATTTCAGGGATGTAAAAGTAGTATATACCCGAAAAACAGATGTATATCTTACGCTACAGGAGCGTGCCAATGTTGTTAACGATCATCATGCCGACCTGTTTATTTGTGTTCACACCAATTCATCTCCAGGCTCATCTGCCTATGGAGCAGAAAGTTACACGCTCGGGTTAGCCAAAACAAAAGCCAATCTGGATGTTGCAATGCGTGAAAACTCAGTTATCACTCTTGAAGAAGACTATAAAACCAAGTATCATGGATTTGACCCGAATTCTGTTGATTCATACATCATGTTCGAATTTATGCAGGATAAATATATCGACCGAAGTGTTGATTTTGCTTCTGTTATTCAGAAACAATTTCATAAATACTGTGGAAGATTAGACCGTGGAGTACGACAGGCCGGTTTTTGGGTTTTACATCGTTCAGCCTGTCCAAGCGTTTTGGTAGAACTTGGTTTTATTTCTAATCCTTCTGAAGAACGATATCTAATCTCCTCGGACGGGCAAAAAGAACTGGCAACAGCTATTTTTAATGCTTTTGTTGATTACAAACGCGCTCATGACAAGAAATCCGGTCGTCAAATAATTAACGTCAACATAATTGAGAAAAAAGAATCTTCTAATAACGCAAAAGAAAAACCAGTTTCAAAATCGGACTCAATAAAACCACAAAACCCGGTTATTAACGTACCAACAAAAACTAATGTTGAGAAAACAAAACCTGAACCGATTGTAAAAACAACAAATAAACCTGTTATTGATACCTTAGTAGATGTTTCGTCAATAAAACCTGTTCAGATTAGCAAAAATGCTGAAAAAAGAAATATTTCAGCCCTACCAGTTTTCAAATTACAACTTTTTGCTTCAAATAAGGTTATAAAACATAGTTCAGCAGATTTTAAAGGTTTATCAAATGTGGAGTATTATATCGAAAACGGTTTATATAAATATACTGTTGGTTCAGAAACTGAATATTCAAAAATAGAAACCCTCAGGAAAAAAATACATAAAAAATTTCCCAAAGCTTTTATAATCGGGTTTGTAGACAACAAAAAAATGACGAACAAGGAACTTTCAAAATTTATTAAATAGTTGGGTAACATAAAAGCACCCGATAAAACACAATAAAAAAATGAAAAAAAATTATTTTACAAGAGAAGTAAAAGTTGGAATAATGGCTGTAGCGGCTATTTTGGTATTATATTTCGGCATGAATTTCCTGAAAGGAACTGACATCTTTTCATCAAAAAATTACTTCTATGCACGGTATGAAAACATAGGTGGTCTTGTTCCATCAAGTCCGGTATATGTCAAGGGATTTAAAGTAGGACAGGTTGAACAGGTAAAATACGACTTTACTAAAAAAGAAGCATTTGTTATTAAGGTTTCGGTATCAAAAGATATTAAATTACCAAAAGGTACTCAAATACTGCTTTATGATGAAGGCCTGATGGGAGGAAAAGCCATTCAATTGGTCTTCGATCCTATAATTGCAACACAAGCCATGCACACTCCAGGTGACACAATAGAATCGAAAGTAGAAATTGGTATGATGGCTCAACTCTCAGGCGATTTAATGCCTAAAATAGATAACATAGCTACTCAGGCCGATTCATTATTACGTTCTGTACGAATGCTCGTAGAAAATAAAAATCTGACTAAAAGTCTGAGTTCAATTGAGCATACCACTGCCGATCTTGCCGTAAGTTCATCACAATTAAAGAAGATGATGAACAATGATATGCCTAAAATACTGGGCAATGTAAATGGTTTAACTTCCGACTTTAAACAAATTAGTGGGAACCTAAAAAAAATCGATTTTGAAGCTACTATAGCAAGTATAAATCATACCATTGCAAATCTTAATTTAATAACTGATAAGATTAATAATGGTGACGGTACATTAGGTATGCTCGTAAACAATAAAGATCTGTATATCAACTTATCAAACACAGCTTCCAGCGCCGATAAATTACTTATCGATTTACAGAAAAATCCTAAAAATTACGTCCATTTTTCTCTTTTTGGAAATAACAAAAAATAAGTCGCTTATTTAAATATATTCTAAATAGCGAAACAGAACAAAAAAATTTCAATTTAAAGTATTACAAGGCCGAAACCTTTCAAAAATAAGCGTTTCGGCTTATTTATCT
>CAIQOG010000639.1 GCA_903873355.1 uncultured Bacteroidales bacterium | reverse complement strand
TGGGCATCACCATAAACGGTAGGACCGCAAACATACATGCCCACTTTGTTGTCGTGTAGCGGAACGAATTGTTCCTTTTTGCGGCTTAATGTATTGTAAATATATAAGTTATGTTCCATAGACCCCTAACCCCTAAAGGGGAATTAAATTAGTCATTTTATAAATTATAATATCTGAAAAGTCTCGCATGGGAGATTGACGGGGCTTTTATACAAACCCTCTCTGTTTTTTTAATGATTCATAGGCCTCATTCACTGATCGGAATTTTTCTGTTGCTGATTTTTTTACTTCTTCACCCAAATCGTTTACTAAATCAGGATGATATTTTTTTGCCATGCGGCGGTATGCTTTTTTGATTTCTTCGTCAGTAGCCGTTGGTTCAATTTCAAGCGATTTATATGCCCAATCGCGATCCACCTGCTTCATGTAAGGCGCTTTGAGCGATTCAAAATCGAGTCGGTCAATTAAAAATATTCCGGCAATACGCTGAATAGCAGCCAACTCAGAAGGATGGATTTCATCGTCAGCATAAGCAATTTGGAAAAGTAAGTGCAACAACTCCAGCTTAGACGAGTAGTTCATATACTGGTTTATCTGCATGGCCACCTGAGTTTCATCAATCGGTTGGTTTAGCAGATTTTTTAAAATCTGAAGTGCTTCAAGCGCACCTTGTTCCCCAAAATTAGCAACCAGAAAACGTTTAGCCACATCCAGTTCGGCTTTCATAATTCGACCGTCAGCTTTCATTACACAAGCCATCATAACCAGCAGACTCATTTTGAAATCGCCTTCATTGGTACGGTTTGGTCCCAACGTATTTGTTGAAACCTGAACCGAAGAATTATCGAACATTGAACCCACGGCAAAGCCAATAAGTGCACCAATCGGTCCACCAAATGCCCAACCAAGGCCACCACCTATCCATTTTCCGTAACTTCCCATGCCGACTTTATTTGTAATGATTTTAGGGCAACAAAGATACTAAAAATTGTCCCAATTTGCCAATTTGATTTTCCGAATACTTCCAGATTTGAAAATTAAAGTTAAAAAATGTTCATATTAATTATTTCTATTCTATATTTGCTAATCAAAATTCTGATAATTAGTTCACACAATTAAAAATTAAAATTATGAAAACAAGAAATTTCTTATTCTGTCTTTGTATGATTGGCATCGCATTTTATTCCTGCGATCCAAATGGTGGTGTAAACAATAATTCAGGTAATTATTGGGAACGGAGCGCATTGGCTCGCCAAAATATTAAAGGTAAGGTAAAAACGATTACAACAAATAGTGGAAACACGGTTACATCGTTTAACGAATCCGGTTTTATTACCACGGTGGTTAGTAGTTCAACAAATTATAGTTCAACATCTACTTGCATATATAATGCAAATGGTCAGTTAACACAGTTGGTTGCAATAAGTTCCGAAACAGGTTCTGCAAGTACGACCAACACTATAACTTATGAGTATAATAATGTTGGAAAATATATTGTTACATATCCGATGCATGTGTATATGTCCGGACTTACTCCAGCATTAAGTTCCATGGTGCAGGTTTCCTCGACTTCAACTTACCGGATGGATTATGTGTTTAAAAATGCTACTACAATGTTGATAATTTCTACAAACACATATAATTCTCAAACATCTAAAGACACCACAACTATCCAGTACAGTGGTAATTATCCAACCGGATGGGCAAAAAACAATATGTTTGCAAAAGATATTACATATGCTGCAAATGGAATGTTTAAAACATACACAGAAGGTTTTGCGGGCGCAACCTATAATGATCCAAGGGTATATACTTTTAAAACAAACAATGACTTTCTCATGATTGATAATGTCGTTGAAAATTATGTGGATACAGCAACCCCGGCAAATAACCGTACCTCTACGGAAACATTCACGTACAATGAACAAAATGATATAACTCAGGATAACAGAGATGGAAATATAACTGAGTATTTTGGTTATGTATATGATTCACATAATAACTGGACGAGCCGCACCATGCGTTATCAATCAAGTGGAACAACAACATGGAATACAAATGAACCAGAAACCAGAGTTATAACTTACTGGTAAACTGATTACTCAATCTATAAGAAAAGCGTTATTCCAATACAGAATAACGCTTTTCTCATCAAAATCAGAATTGTTTTATTATTTCTCAAGTATTTTCAACGTATCAGCAGCAATCATAAATTCTTCATCGGTAGGAATTACAACTACCTTCACTTTCGACTCAGGAGTGCTTAAAAGTATTTCTTTTCCACGCGTTTTATTTATTTTTTCGTCTATTTCCACGCCCATAAAACGCAGACTTTCACATATTTTTCGACGGGTTTCAGTTTGATTTTCGCCTACACCGCCTGTAAATACGATTACATCAGTTCCTCCAAGTGCTGCAGCATATGAGCCGATGTATTTTTTAATACGATATTCATACATTTCAAGCGCCAACCGAGCACGATCGTTACCTTCGGCAATAGCATTTTCAATATCTCGCATATCGGATGATAAACCCGAAACACCCAACACGCCACTGTGTTTATTGAAAAGTGTTGAAATAGAGGTAGAACCAATCATTTCTTTTTCCATTAGGAAAGTTACAACACCCAAATCAATATCACCCGAACGAGTTCCCATCATCAACCCTTCAACAGGCGTAAAGCCCATTGAGGTATCCACAGATTTTCCATTTTCAATAGCACAAACTGAAGCCCCGTTTCCGATATGAGCTGTTATCATTTTCGTATTGTTATAATCTAACCCCAGAAACTCACAGGCACGATGCGAAACATAACGATGGCTTGTTCCATGAAAACCATATCGACGAATGCCGTATTTTGTATATAGCGAATACGGAATACCGTACATATAAGCATAATCAGGCATAGTTTGATGGAATGCGGTGTCGAAAACAGCAACCTGAGGAACATCCGGTAGGAGCTCATTTATAGCATAAATCCCGGCCAGATTTGGTGGATTATGCAATGGCGCAATATCGATACATTCTACAATTTTCTGGATAACCTCTTCAGTAATCAACTGGCTGGCGTTGAATTTTTCACCACCATGAACTACACGGTGTCCGACGGCATTAATTTCTTCTAAAGATTCTATTGCTCCGTGTTTTTGGCTTGTTAATACGCCTAGAATATATTCAATAGCAATCTGATGTTCAAGAATTTCACCTTTCAGAATTACTTTTTGACCATCGCGACGAATGTGTTTCAGGAAAGAACCTTTCATGCCGATTTTTTCAACACCACCGGCACCCAGTTCTTCGCCGTTGTCCATGTTGAGTAACTTATATTTTACAGAAGAACTTCCACAATTTAATACCAATATATTCATAATTCTGCTCCTCCTTATTTAATTACGTTTCCGAATTCGTCGTATGTGTAAAATCCTCTGTTTGTGCTAACTCCAAAGTGTTTAGCAC
>CAIQOG010000638.1 GCA_903873355.1 uncultured Bacteroidales bacterium | reverse complement strand
GTATAAGTTCCTGGGGCAAGACCTAATACGTCTGCACGAAAATAGGTGCCATAACTGCGGATAAGTTGTGTGTCAATTTGTTTGTTGGTAATTCCCATACCGCTATAATATACATTGTAGCTCGTAGCACCCGAAACAGGAGCCCATTTTACATATGCAGATTCGAGCCAACCGGCTGATTCATTAATAGTAACAGACTGTGCCCATGCCTGAGTAGTGAACAGTAAAATAATTGTGAAAATGAATAGTTTTTTCATTGGTTTTTTGTTGTAAGGGAGTTTAATAATAGCTATAAATAATTACGTTACAAAAATACTATTCTATTTCGGGATGAATGTGCATAATTTGTCTTGTTTTGTGGAAGTTTTGACAAATCTATTATTTTAATGGATAATGGGAGTAGCTTTTCGGATATTTATACAGTAGAATATTCAAAATTAGATTCTTAATCTTTCTGTTTTTTTACAATCAGTTTCTGTATTTTCCCTTTTTCAGTGTTTACAACTGCCATATACATTCCATTTGTCAGGCTACTCAAATCCAGGGTGGTGATACCGGCTGTAAAAGTTTGAATCAGAGAGCCTGTTACTGAATAAATTTCAATACCTGTTACATAAGCATCAGAAGATAGCGTTAAAGTATTAATAACCGGATTCGGATACACATTCAGTTGTACTGTTGATGGATTGCTTAGACCGTTTGTTGGGCCTGATTCGCCCTGAATGGCTACGAGTTTGGATTGATATCCTACTATTGAAGTTTTAAGGGGTTCGTTTACATCCGAACTGACATCATCAACTGCATTATTAAAAGTCCATTTAAAGTCACCGCCATTCATACGACCTGCATAAGCTGTAACATTGGCTTTGGCATCGTCCGGTGAATCGGGTGTGGAAACATACATTGTTGCATCTGTATCGAAGTTATTGTAAACATACCCACCGGTAACGGCTTTAACCGTAGCCGGTAATATCTCGGTACGGGAAGAAACTTCGTAAGCATCAAATTGCACAGCATTTACAGTACTTGGTACATATTTAATACAATTATCATACTTATTATTGTAAGACTTTGTCATACCGCCTGCCTGACCGGAGAAAGTGCCCTGAAGATCGTACAACCCCGTTGCTGAGTTGTAGGTGTCGGTTCCCTGACCTGAGATTGTCATTGGACGTTCGTAGCCTCTGAAATAGTTGGACTCAACAAAAGCCGATGAATTATAAGCTGTACCAACACCATATTTAGCAACACCATCGTAGTAGTTGTTGTAAACGTGGGCATTTGTATTGGTCAAACGCGGACAACGTGAATCGGCATGGTCGAACCAGTTGTGGTGGTAGCTAATAAGCAGGTTGCTTGTTTCGCCTGTTGCACCACCGCATCCCATTACCTTGCCTGAATCCCAGAAGTGGTTGTATGAAAGTGTAATCCGCGTAGAATTGTATTTCATGTCAATTGAACCATCGCCCTTTACCTGATCGGCATCTGCTCCGGGTTTGCCATAAAAGAAATCACAGTTGTGAATCCAGATATTAAAATTATCAGTATCCATGCCTACACCATCGTCACCAAACATCATAATGCCAATATTCCGGATTTCAATTCCTTTGGCACGTTTAAAGCCAAAGCCATAACCGTAAGCAGTTGCATCATCACCGACACCTTCTACTGTTATGTTTTCAATCAATCGGGTTGTGTTATTAAAACCGCCAAAGTAGAAAAAATTACCGGCATTAAGTGCTGAAACAGTCCTGACTGTGCCAAGCATGCGAATAATCAGGGGAGTTTTGTCGTAACCTTTACCACGGGCAGTCAGAATATTCATTATGCCTGAATATGAGGTAGCAAGCCCTTTGTCGTTTAGAACATTACAACTTAGCGTGTTGGCATTTGCCTCAGTCAGGTAAATGATGATTGCAGCTGATTTTGGAGTCCCATCCATATTATAAGCACCCGGAATCACGCTATTTATAAAAGCAAAACCTTCTCTGAGATTAGGTTTGACAATAAGTGATGGAGTAATTGCAGCAACAGACATATTTTCGACACCAGCAATTACAGGCACCACTTTCAGCGTATAAGTACCCGCAGCAAGTCCTAAAACATCGGCACGAAAATACGTGCCATAACTTCGGATAAGCTGGGTATCAATTTTCTTGTCGGTACTGCCCATGCCACTGTAATACACATTGTAACTTTCGGCACCGGCAAACGGTGTCCATTTCGCATAAGCAGTTTCGAGCCAGCCGTTTGATTCATTGATGACAACTGACTGTGCCCATGCCTGAACTGTAACCAACAAAATAATAGCGAAAATGAATAGTTTTTTCAATGGTAATTTATTTAGTAATGTTTTATGAAAATTTTTCAAAAATAATTAGTACAAAAATACTTGAATTTCATAGTTGTTGTGTAGAAAATATGTTTTAATCTGTGGACTTTTTGAATTCAGCCCTAATGATGTCATTTTAGCTGTGTTACTTGCTTTTCATACTGTAAATCAAGCTGTAATCATTGAATTAAATCAGAATTCTGTGAGACAAATATAGAAAAAAGATAAAAATAGTAAATCCATTTCCATAATATACAGGCAATTGCGGCATTCTAAAGTAATCCATTTTGGACTACGAAAAAGTTACAATATGCAATTTGATAACTGCTTGAATATATTTTTAGATAAATTCCACTACAACTGCATGTCAAGTATTAATAACCAAATAAATAGGAAGGAAAATACTAATTGAATTACACAATGGGAACGAAAAATTCTGCACTTAGCAGATGATTGAGGGGTTAAGGTTGACGCTGAATGTGCCTGAAATCGGCAGAGTGGATTTACAAACCTTTGTCAGAAAAATTATTAATCTTTCTTTTCTTTAATAGACGATTTACGGATATTCATTTTAGCAGTAAGCAGAACTGTTCGAAATGGTTTGGGATTCTTGTCGAGTTGTTCTAAAAGTAAATTTGCTGCAGTTTCACCCATTTCAAAAGTAGGCTGTTCAACACTGGTTAGAGGTGGATCTATTAATGATGCTAATTCTGTCTCCGAAAAACCTACCAATGCCACGTCGTCAGGGCATTTTAAGCCAGCTTCCTTTATTGCTTTGAGTGCTCCCATGGCACTGGGGTCGTTGAAACAGAAAATTGCATCGGGTAAATCATTTTTAATAATTAAGTCATGCATGGCCGTGTATCCCTTGTCACTTTGTACACCGGCAGTAACTATCACATTTTCTGAGATTTCGCGATGATGTTTTATCATGGCATCGATAAACCCTCTTTTTCGTTCTTTCGAAACTGATAGATTTGCAGGTCCTTCGAAATGGTATATTTTTTTAAAACCATTGTAGATAAGGTGCTCAGTAGCGAAAAATGCCAATTTGTAATCGTCAATTATTACTTTTGGCGCATCAATATTAGATGATACCCGATTAAAAAATACAAGCGGAATTCCACTGTCAATAAGTTCCTGATAATAATCTAAATTTTCGCCTTCGCGATTAATGGAAATTAAAATTCCCTCCACCATATTGTTTTCTAATAACTTCAGGTTACGCAATTCTATCTCCATAGATTCCTGTGATTGAGTAATCAGAAGTTGAAAGCCAGCCTCATCAATCACCTTCTGAACACCGGAAATAACGTTTGGGAAAAATAAACTTTTGAATTCCGGAACTACCAGACCAATGATCCTTGAATGTCTGTTTTGTAATCTTTTAGCTATAGGGTTTGGTTTATAATTCTGACGTTTTGCTTCTTCGATGACCAATCTTTTTGTTTCTGAGTTTACGTCCCAACGATCGGCTAATGCCCGAGATACTGTTGCGGTTGATATTTTCAACGCATTGGCAATGTCTTTCAGAGTAGCATATGTTTTCATCGGAATAGATATAAACTTTGTGCAAATATATAAAAATTTTCATTGAAAGTATTAGTTAATCGAATGTAATCGATTACAATGATTTTTTATTGAATGTAATAACAGAAGAAAATATGAATACAAATATGACACAAACCTCTGCTGGCAGTCTTTTGTATTGTATGCCAATATAGAGTTATCATTATACCCGAAATGATATAATTCTCAAAACAACCATGCTATTATACCCGATAAGGTATAATGGTGAATAAAATCAATAAATTATACCCGAAGTGGTATAATTTCAAAAACAATTGCTATATTTGCACCCGATAGGGTATAAAATGTAATTCTTAATTAAATAATACCTCAATATGACATTAAGCGAATTTATAAAAAACAGGCGTAACTACGCAAAACTCACTCAGCCTGAATTAGCTCAAAAAGCGGGTGTGGGTCTTCGGTTTTTACGAGATTTGGAGCAAGGTAAATCAACTCTTCGCATGGATAAAGTAAATCAAGTATTACATATGTTTGGTCACGAGCTTGGTCCTGTAAAAATGAGTTCGAAGTTTAATAACATAGAATAGAATGAAAAAAGCAGAAATAAAATTCAACGAAAATACTGCAGGGTGGCTAACTCAGGACGAAAATGGATTTCATTTTATCTATGATAAAATGTATCTGGAAAACGACACGCCGGTTCCAGTTAGTCTGACACTACCCTTACAAGAAAATGAATTCGTAAGTCATATTTTATTCCCTTTTTTCGATGGTCTGATACCAGAAGGCTGGTTGTTAGATATTGCCGAAACTAACTGGAAAATTGACCCTCGCGATAGAATGAGCTTGTTATTGGCTTGCTGTAAAGATTGTATCGGAGCAGTTTCTGTATTTCCTATTGAAATTAAAGAATAATAATTCAATTGTTTATCTATGCGTTGTTTATATTGTTATCAGCCATTACCCGAAAAAGAAGTAGATTTTCACGCTTCATGCAGCAAGAAAATATTTGGTACACCGACACCTCCCGAACTGCCTTATGATGAAAATCAAATGAGCTCTTTGGCTCTAAAAATCGTTCAAAGTCAAATAACAGTAACTGGTGTGCAACCCAAACTCTCATTAAACCTTACAGGTGGTAAAAGTAAAACTGAGCCAAAACGTTTTACAATCGTAGGATTGTGGGGCAACTACATATTAAAACCGGCTACAGACCAATATCCTCAGATGCCGGAGGTGGAAGATTTGACAATGCACTTGGCAGAAATAGCTAAAATAAATGTCGTGCCTCATTCTCTTATTCGTCTAAATACAGGGCAGTTAGCCTATATCACAAAACGGATTGACAGGGCAAGTAATCACAAGCTACATATGGAAGACATGTGCCAGCTTACTGAACGGCAAACAGAACATAAATACCATTCTTCCTACGAACAGGTTGCAAAAGCACTCTTAAAATACTCTGTTAGTCCGGGGTTGGATTTAGTAAATTTTGCTGAGATACTGTTATTCTCATTTCTAACAGGAAATGCCGACATGCACCTCAAAAACTTTTCATTGATTTACGATTCACAAAATGGACCCGTTCTTTCGCCTGCTTATGATCTGTTATCAACTTTTTTAGTAAATCCCAAAGATGATGAGGACTTAGCTTTAACTTTGAATGGAAAAAAGAAACGGTTGAAACGTCATGACTTTGAAGTTGCATTTAATAACATGAGATTAGATTCCAGACAACAAACCAATATCTTTGCTAAAATGGAAAATGTCCAGAGCAAATGGCTTGAGTTTATTCAACTGAGTTTTCTAACCCCTGATTTCAAAGAAAAATATATCGAACTTATAAACGATAGATTTGATAGATTATAATAAAAAAACAGTCAAGTTTCACCTGAAAGCTCGTTTGGCTCTGCCTTTAATTCCATATAACCAATAAACAACAATTTTGTACAAATGAAAATCCAATACGCCTCCGACTTACATTTGGAATTTCTGGAAAACAAGGTATTCCTGAAAGCGAACCCATTACAAGCAGTGGGCGATGTATTGTTGTTGGCAGGTGATATCGTACCATTTGCGGTAATGGATAAACACAATGACTTTTTCAATTACCTGTCTGATAATTTTGCAGTTACCTATTGGATTCCGGGTAACCACGAGTATTATCGTTTTGATTCTGCAACTAAAAGTGGTTTATTGAATGAGAAAATACGAAGTAATGTTTTTCTAGTCAATAACATTTCTATAGTTCTTGAAGAAGTAACGTTTCTTTTTTCGACACTTTGGTCAAAAATAAGTCCGGCTTATGAATATCAGATAGAAAGGAGCATGAGCGATTTTCATGTTATCAAATATGGAAGTTATAGATTTTCTACACAACGATTTAATCAATTACATACTGAAATTGGATATTCCGGTCAAAATGACCAGTCTTCTCCGGATGAAATTGACCACCCACACAAGACTGAGCCCGAGCTAGTATTTTCAAGCTTAATAGCGGTTACAAATTTATAGGTTTTTCTTAATAATGTTTGTAATTAATAAAT
>CAIQOG010000637.1 GCA_903873355.1 uncultured Bacteroidales bacterium | reverse complement strand
GATCTCAAGATCAAATCCTTCTATGGCATACTGAGAATAAGCGGTAGTAAAAATAACCAACGGCGGACGCACCAGCGACCGGAGAAATGAGACTCCCGACATCTCCGGCAGATTGATATCCAAAAAAATCAGGTCGACCGTATTCCCGTCGAGATAAGCCTGCGCGGCAAAGGCATCGGGAAAAATACCACCCAACGTTAGCCCGGAAGTCAACGTTATGTGATGCTCCAGAATGGATTGAGCAGCGGGTTCATCCTCGATTACAATGCAATGCATAGCCTTTTTTATCCCAATTCAATAAACATCTCCAAACGCCACAGTCCCTCTTTCTCTATATAATGCAGGGAATGCTTGTTAGGATACAGCAAATTTAAACGTTTTTCCACATTATTAATACCGATGCCACCATTCTCTCCTTCGCCGTTAGGTTCACGAATGGCGACGGCATTCGAGGTAACGAAATGCAACCGTTTTCCCTCCAGGGCAATGTTCAATTCAATGGTACCCGGATCTTTTCCTACACCATGCTTGAAGCAGTTCTCTGCCAGAGGGAGCAGCAACAGAGGTGTGATGCGCACATCTCCGAATTCACCTTCCACCGTTAGGTTAACTGTGGTAATTTCAGGATTGATCCTCGACTTCTGTAGTTCGACGTAGGTCTTAATTATCTCAACCTCCTTCTCCAAAGGGATGAATTCACTCGCCGTATCATAAAGCACATACCTCAGAAAATCAGATAATTGAAGTATAACCTCCGTGGTTTTCAGGTCATTTTTGGAAGCCATCGAGTAAATGGTGTTCAGGTTGTTGAAAAGAAAATGGGGATTGATCTGCGCTTTGAGCGCGAAAAGTTCGTGCTGAGCCTTATCCCGATTGGCAATCAGCATCCCGGCATATTGCCAGATCAGCAGAACAACAGTCGTAAAGAGCAGATAACCAGTTACAATAACAACCAGCTCCCAGATCTCAAAATAAGAAATGAAATACAAAGAGGGGAAGATCTTGTCGATCACGAAATTGAAAAGTCCGTAATTGGTGATGGCCGAAACGATGATCAAAACAAGAACAGTTAATATATAGTGTCCGAATTTGCTCATTTTCAGATATCTGTTTACAAGAACCCTCAGGTTAAAATATACCGCGCCGGCAATGGTCAGATGAAAAACAACGGCATACAGGAATCCGGCAATAAAATAATCGAAAAGCGAGTCATCATCTTTTGTTGCTGGAAGAAATTTCTCATAAATGAGATAAATGATCGACAAAAGGAAAAGTACTGTAGCGGAAATTTTCATCCATTTGCGCGCTTTTGGAATCACCCAGACGAAAGGCAGCAAGCAAAATAAATAAATGATAAAGTTAAGAAGCATCAGTATCGCCCAATAATCCTGTACCCCGTTAATGACTCCGGTAGACTCCACTCCAGGATTAAACACCATATTCCAGCCATTGATGGAGAGAATCCAGAACAACAGGTGCAATGCCGTAATCAGCTGATTCTTGTATTTTGTGATTTTCATGGTAATGTTATTTAATTCGGTTTAACCTGAGTTTGGCCGGCTGCATGTCCCAGTCTATGAACCTTGGCTGATCCGCGCAATGGTCAATCATACCCGTTAACTGCTCAGAACTACCCGTCAGAAGCAGTCTTTTCGCATCCGTCACCCATCGGTAACTTAACCTTACGCGTTTATTCTCAATCATTTCTTTCATGTATTCGGCTCCAAGCCAGGATAGCTCAGGCTGGTTGTTCCTGATTACCAGCCGCGCCAGCGTATGAATCCTGAAATAATTCTCGGAAGCCAGACGGCTCTTATCCAAGCCTGAGTTGTCCCAAGGCATAAAATCCGCAAACAGGACCTTATTGACCCGGAAGAGTACCATCTTGAAGCTATATTTCGTAGTATCCGCACCAGAAATGCCGATCTGCGTGACATGGTAGAAATCCATCGGACGGAAAACGACCGAATCTTTTCCAAGT
>CAIQOG010000636.1 GCA_903873355.1 uncultured Bacteroidales bacterium | reverse complement strand
TCTATCCCACCTTGCCATACTGGATTTTTAGACTTTAGCTGTTCAACCAATTTTGGACAATCAGAACAAATATCATATAATTTACTAATGTCATAAATTCCTTGAATTTTCTCTCTCGTTTCGTTAGGCCGTCTGCAATAATAATAAAGACCTAAATAATTATGGGAGTCAAATCTTTCAGAAGTAAACAAAATTAAAAGTATTAATTTCTCTGTAGTTAATCTTTTCAGAAAATGCCATTTTTTACGACCATTTTCAGTCCCTGCGATAAAAGCAGATTCATAAATATCCTCCCCATGCTTAAAATATAAAGTGTTTTCAGGTAAATAAACAGTCTTCTTTCCATTTACTTTACATATTAAAGAAAGATCCCCATCCCAGCCTGATGATTTAATAACTACTTCAATCGTGTCTTTCTCCAATGTTACGATGTAATCCCCATTTATTTTTGCATTTAAGGGATTAATAAAATATAACCCAAATAAAGAGATAACCAATAATGTTTTTTTTAGATTCATAATTTTAATTTTTTGTTAGGTAAATTATTTGATTCAACTTTGTTAATATTCAAGCACTAATTGAATTCCCATAGGCAATACAGTATAGGCTGGTTTCGCACCTTCGCTAGTATAATAAGCATAATATGTAAACTTAGTTATATTGGAATTAAAACGGATGGCGAAACGCTTAAAACATATTTCAGCCATTAAACTAACACCCCTGTATGGCATGCGATTTAATGTATAATCATAACCGGCACCAAAAGCAAATCCCACTTTTTTCTTTGTGTTTTTACTTGCATGCTGTCCGTATCTGATTGTTACATATTCAGGGAAATCTAAAATATAAGTTTTATCTAGACCTTCTAATTTAGGAGCGAAAAAGTAACCAATACCAATATTTGCAGAGGCTCCAAATGATAGGTCATCGTTAAACTTATAAAACATAGGGTTGTATCCAAACGTGCCGTTTAGGTTAATGCCTCCTGTTTTTAAATCAGTTTTTTCATAAACCGGCTGATAACCAGAATTAGTAACATCTTGTGAGCCTATTACTTCTAGTCGAAGGTAGTTTATTTGGAGTCCGGCAGTAAATTTCTGTGCATTTGTTTTTAATGCTCCAAGAAGAATTAGTAGTAATACTATTTTTTTCATGTTTTTTTTAATTCGGATATTTGAATTTTGTAATTACACCTCCATTACCAACTGCGAAAAAATTGTTATCATCCGAAAATGTAACATCATTATAAGTGTATGGAAGTGTAGTTGCTTCGGGACTTAAATAATATGTCCAGGAATAGAGTCCCGAACCTAATGGAGGATAGGGCATTAAAACGCTTTTTACTCCAACGGCAACAACATGAGAGTTGCGATATGCAATAGCATTCACATCATATTCATATTTATTTATTAGTGGTGTTGAAGCAGAAGGATCAAAACTATTTAAGCAACCTGTATTGCCTGTTAAATAACCTGTCCGGTAACCTGTACAGTATATGTCAGATACTTTTCCAGAATAAGCTTTTGCTCCCCACATCACAGCACCGCCAGATGCAGTCCATGTATTACCGCCATCTACTGTTTCAAAAACATGTGTTTCATCTCCTGCAATGTAGCCAGTATCTTTATTTATAAAACTTACTGCATTTAAATTTGAATATAAATAGGATCCGGAATAATTTGTCCACGTTAAGCCTGCATCCCATGTTTTGTATACATGTGCATTATACGAAGAGCCCCCTGTCCCGATTGCATAGCCAATATTATTGGTTACAAATTGTATATCATTAACACTATTTGATAATTGATTTGTCCAAGTCGTTCCACCATTTGTAGTTATATAAATACCTCCACCGGTTGCTAAAAATCCATTTTGAGAATTTAAAAATAAAACTTTTCTAACATTTATGGTCGTGCTTGTTAATGAAATGTTAGTCCAGGAATTTCCCCCATCACTGGTTTTATAAACCTTACCATTTATTCCACTAATAAAACCTAAAGTAGAAGAAATAAAATTTACTGAATTTAAATCTGTTGAAACAGGTGAACTCATTTGTGTTAAAGAAACAGTAGGTACTGTTTCCACATATTTCTTTTTACAACTTACAATGATTATCAGAATTAGCACAAAAACAACTTTTCTCATGTCAAATTTTTTAATACTATTTGTATGCTACGCTGCTGGTTTTTCTTTTGCAAAGTAACAGACGAAACATATATGCTATGGAGTTT
>CAIQOG010000635.1 GCA_903873355.1 uncultured Bacteroidales bacterium | reverse complement strand
ATATCCAACCCGTTTGCGGATTTCCTTGTAATCTTTTACCACATCAAAACCATCGATTGCTGCAGTTCCGCTTTCGGCCAGAATCAGCGTGGTAAGTATCCGAAAGAGTGTGGTTTTTCCTGCTCCATCCGGACCGATTATTCCGAAAATTTCAGCACGATTTACATCAAATGAGATACCTGCCCCTAACCCCTGAAGGGGAACTGAGTTACTATCGTCTTCAATGTTTGGTTTTTTCCCGATTCCGGCAAATTTTCCTGATTTGTCTGAATAATAATTTTTATATAAATTTTTTACTTCAATTGCGTACATTCGTCAGTTTAGTTAAGATTTTGTTCCCCTTTAGGGGTTAGGGGCTTTCTTATTAATTGAATTTCACGTTTCCGTACATTCCAATTTTTAGAATACCATCGTTTTTTACGTTGATTTTCACTGCGTAAACCAGATTGGCACGCTCGTCACGGGTTTCAATGGTTTTTGGGGTGAATTCTGCTTTGCTGGAAATCCATGCAACTGTACCGCTGTAATCTTTCATTTTATCTGTGCCAAAATCGCACGCAACTTTCACTTTCTGACCGATTTTCAATTGGCTCAACTGGTCGTTGGTAATATAAGCACGCAGAATCATATTTTCCGTATCAGCAATTTTGAAAAGTGCTTTTCCGGGCATAACCAGTTCGCCTTTTTCAACGTATTTCACCAGCACGGTTCCGTTTATCGGGCTGCTGATACGACATTTTTTCAGCTGGTCTTCGATTTGTGCAACCTGCAGTTTTATACCTTCGTTATCTTCTGTAATTCCCTGATTGGTAGTCAAGAGTGTTGTTTTTTGTGCATCAAGTTGTTTTTCAAGTACGGCAATTTGGGCATTCACATCATCCAGTTGTTTTTGGTTGGTGGCGTTTGCTTTCAGCAGATTTTCAGTGCGTTTTTTCTCGGTTTTGGCAGTTGTAATTTGCTGTTCAATGGCTGCAATTTGCTTCTGCACATCCGGACGACGTACCTGTATCGCCTTTCCTGTCGCCAGCAATTGTTTTTTGCGAAGGTAAAGTTGAACACTGTCGATTGACCCAACGGCCTCGCCGGTTTGAAGCACCTGACCTTCAGTTACATCAAATGCAAGCAATTTCCCTGAACCTTCTGCCGAAACAGTTACTTCAGTGGTTTCAAATGCTCCGGTAGCATCATACTCATTATCCGATTTTTTGCAGCTTGTGAATCCTGCAAGCAAAGCAATTCCCAATAAAATTTGATATCTCATTTTAAAATTTGTTGTTTTCATATTTTGTTCATTTAAGTCCCCTTCAGGGGATTTAGGGGTTAATTATTGATATTGTTTTTAAGTTGATAAACATTCATAAGCAACTGAATCTCATGCAATGATTTTAACTGTTTGGCTTGATTTTCTGCATTCAAATCGCGGATTAAGTCATTAACAGAGGCTGTGCCGTTTTCGAGTTTGGCATTGGTAGCTTTTTTGATGCTTTCTCGTAACCGGATAATTTCATCGTCGTTAACTATAGTTGATTGTAGTTTTTCGATTTCATTCTGCTGTTGTTTCGTTAGCAGATTGTTGTTGAAAAGAAATGTTTCTTTCTGGATTTCTACTGATTTTTTATTGATATCAATTTTGTTGAGGTTGTCTTTTTGAGTGTACAATCCGCTTATATTCCACGAAAACCTTACACCACCAATATAAAATGGCGAAAATCCTGTGGTGAACATATTCAAACCGGGTTGTCCATAACCGCCCTGAACAAAAGCCCCGATTTTAGGTAAATTGGCAGACTGAATCAAACTTTTTTGATTTTCGTATAACTTGTTTTGGGCATTAAACAAACTAAGTTCAGGTCTGTGGTTTATGTCGGCTTTCAACACACTTACATCAACATCAGGTTTCTTTAATTCTGTTTTGTCATTAATTTCAAGACCTGTTAAAGAAGAAAGTAGAATTCCATACGTTTTTATTGTTGCTTTCAAATCCGATTCGCGCTGAATTACAATTAATTGCTCCACTTTAATTGCGTCTAAGTCTGATTGTTGGGCAACACCGTTTTTCACATAAGCATTCAAACGATTGTAATTTGTTTGTAAATCAATTTTTAGTATTTCTGTTTGTTTGAGTTGTTCGGTCAACAGTAAAATGCCGAAATAGAGCTGATTCACACGGTCTTTCAAAGCATACAAATCCACTTCGAGTTTCTGTTTTTCAACTTCCGTTCCGGCTTTTGTAATTTTATTTTGTGTGCAAATCACACCACCATCCCAAATTACCTGAGTTGCTTCCAACACAGCCTGATACTGATCTTTTGCCAACGATGGAAATGAAAATGGTTTACCGGTAAGTTTGGACAAAACATCACCCAGACTTGATGGAATTTGAGTTACATCCGATTGATAAGTTGCTCGTGCCGAAAGCGTTACTTGAGGCAGATAGCCTTTGTTGGCATTGCTGATATTGTATTTAGCTGTTTGCTCGATTAACCCGTATTGCTTTACAAGTGGATAATTAGCTTTTGCTTTTTCCTGACAACTTTCTATCGTCAGCGTTTGAGCAAAAATTCCAAACGGTAAAAATAGAAGCAAGGAATTTAAAATTATTTTTTTCATATTTCTTAAAAATTATTTTTTGAATTCAAATTATGATCTTAAACCGTTCAAAATTAGTTTTACATTTTCTTCTCTGCGATGATTAATAACAAATTCTCTTTGTTTTTCGTCCATCGACATAATTTCAGACGCCACGGGTAAAAGCAGAAAAAGTGATATATTGAGTGAAATAGTACTGAAAATCAAATCAATAAGTGTTATTTGTCGGATGCGTCCGGCAGTAATTTCTGCTTCTAAATCGGTATTCAGACCTTCGAAAAGTTTTGCAACAACATCTTTCAGTTTTTCTTTTAGTATAGCAACCATTTCAGGATTTCTCGAAAATTCATTCACAATAAGCAATGGAACTCTTGGGTTTTGACGAACCATATCAAAATGAGATTCGATTATCCGCTTCAATTTATCCTGAAACGACATTTGATCAAGATTCTCAATATTAAAAATATATTGAAAAAACTGACGGAATTTTTTTTCAAAAATCAGATTAAACAGATTTTCTTTGGTACGGTAGTAATAATGAACAAGTGCCTGATTACAACCAACTTCCCTGGCTATTTCAGTTGTCGAAGTCGATGCAAAACCTTTTTCTAAAAAAAGTTTTTCAGCAGCTTCAAGAATCAGAACTTCCATGCTGGAATTATCTTTAACTTCCATATTTAATAATAATATTTAATAGCCCTATTAATTAAACGCAAAATAAATACATTTAGTTCAGATAAACATCCAAACGAACCCGTAATACATCAATATTTAATATTAATTAACTCGTAAGTTATGGAGTGAAAGGAATGCTTTGCCTATGCTTTCAATAATATCACCGGCAATAAGCGATTCTTTGGATTGATTCTCAAGCGCTATATTACCTGCAAGACCGTGAATATAAACAGCTATTTTAGAAGCATTTTCGGGAGTATATCCTTGTGCGAGTAAACCGGTAAGCAGACCTGTAAGCACATCGCCGGTTCCTGATGTAGCCATACCTGAATTCCCGGTGCTGTTGAAATACAGATTTCCATCGGGTGTGGCAATTAGTGTAAAACGGCCTTTTAAAACAATGAAGAAATGATATTTTTGCGCCATTCTCTGAGCTTTCAGTATGCGTTCATAAGAATTGCGGCAGAGACCGAACAGTCGCTCAAATTCTTTCGGGTGCGGAGTTAGAATACTATTTTTGGGAATCAATACCAGCAATTCTTTATTTTGACCAATAATGTTCAGAGCATCAGCATCAAGAACACATGAGGACATCTTATTATTCAGAGTTTCTCTCAGAAATGCAACTGTTTCAGGTGCAGTTCCAATTCCTGGTCCGACAGCAACAGCATCATATTTCTCTATTTCAACAACTTCAGTTATATATTTATCGGCTTTATCGGTATTAAAAATAATTTCGGGGACAGACGACTGAACAATCACCCGATTGCATTCCGGGCCGTGAACAGTAACCAAACCTGCACCACTGCGGAGAGCCGCTTTACCTGAAAGCACAGATGCACCGGCCATTCCTTTACTTCCGGATACTATCAGCGCATTACCAAACGTACCTTTATGAGAAAACTGTGGTCGCTTTTTCAGTAGGAACGTAATATCAGACTCAACAATAAAGAAAAAATGACTCAGCATTTCTTCAATTGCTTTTGGATGAATACCAATATCCAGCACATCCCAATCCCCGACAAATTCTGCATTTTCAGGTAACAGAAACGAAAGTTTGGGAAATTGAAGACTGAATGTGCGATTGGCTTTTACGATTGGAATCATTAAATCCAGATTTTCTTCGCCCTGCAAACCGGAAGGAATATCAATAGAAACAACCTGACAACCGGATTGATTAATCCAATTTACTGCATCAGCAAAGATTCCACTTAATGTCCGCGTGAGACCTGAGCCAAAAAGTCCGTCTATTAGAATCGTGTCATTTGTAATTTTTGGAGCAATAAATTCTGTTTTCAACTCAATTAAACAGTCAGGAAATTTTTGCAGCAAACGTTGTTTATTGGTTTCACAATCGTCAGAAAGTTTACCTAAATGCAACAAGACAACCTTAACATCCAAACCGGCAATAAGCAGTAATCTGGCGAGAGCTAAAGCATCGCCACCATTATTCCCCGGTCCGGCAAGTACACAAACCGTGTTTTGACCGGAAAACGCTGAGAGATATTTCTCACAGAGAGCCCTGGCAGCACGTTCCATCAAATCTATAGAGGAAATTGGCTCGTGTTCAATAGTATATTGGTCGAGTTCCCTTATTTGAGATGTGTTGAAAAATTTCATTCTACCTGAATAATAGATGTCACAACTCTGCAGTAGTTAGTGTTTTATCAACTGTCAACTGTGAATTATAAACTGATTAATAGTTTTGTTTTTCTTCTTCGAAATATGCTTGTGGATGAGCGCAGGTTGGACACGCTTTGGGAGCTTCTTTTCCCACATGAACATGTCCGCATTCCCGACATTGCCAGGTTGTTTCTTCTTCGCGGGAGAAGACAGTGTTAGTTTCAACTCTTTTCAACAAGCGGCGGTAGCGTTTTTCGTGTTGTGCTTCCACAGCAGCAATTTTACGGAAAGTAGCTGCAATATTAGCGAATCCTTCGGCTTCCGCCACATCGGCAAAGTGCGGATAAATATCAACCCATTCTTCGTTTTCACCATTGGCCGAAGCCACCAAATTCTCCTGAGTTGTACCAACTTTACCTGCAGGATAAGTGGCTGTAATCTCCACATCGCCCCCTTCGAGGTAACTGAAAAACTTTTTAGCATGGTATTTTTCCTGCTCGGCAGTTTCCAGAAAAATAGCTGAGATTTGTTCAAAACCTTCTGCTTTAGCCACTTTTGCAAACATAGTGTAACGGTTGCGTGCCTGACTTTCACCGGCAAACGACTTTAGCAAATTCTTTTCGGTTTCTGTTCCTTTAATGCTTTTCATAATAATTGAGTTTTTGTGTAAATTATTTCAGTAAGATTCTATTCTCAGATTCATTCAAAACTTTCATTTGTTGAATTGCAATTTTATTTAGTCGGATTAATCGCTCCGATTGCGGTAATTCTTCAGAAATGAAAACAGCATTTAAACTTTCCATATTCGAAAGACAAATCAATTCGTTAACGGAAGCATAATCACGAATATTCCCTTTAAATTCAGGGTTTTCATCTCGCCATTGTTTAGCTGTCATTCCAAACAATGCAACATTCAAAATATCTGCCTCATTTGCATAAACAAAGGATATTTGCGACTGAGTCAGCTCTTTGGGAAGTAGATTTTGCTGAATAGCATCAGTATGAATGCGATAATTAATTTTAGCCAGTTCACGTTTAGCTGACCAACCCAGACTTTTCTGCTCATCTTCTTTAAGTCGTTGAAATTCTTTAAGTAGATATAATTTGAATTCAATACTAACCCACGATGAAAACTCAAATGCAATATCTTTATGGGCGAAAGTTCCACCTTTGCTCCCACTTTTACTAATTATGCCAATTGCATTTGTTTGTTCAATCCATCTTGACGGACTCATTGTAAATGCATTTGTTCCGGCCTCCATCATAAAGGAGTCGAATTCGACCCCTTTGAAATCGGGATTGTTCAATTTTTCCCACAAACCAAGAAACAATAAAGTTGTTTTGCTTCTCAACCAATTCTTAACAACATCTTTTGGCTCAAGTGGATTTTTAATTCTTGCTATATCAGTAATGCAAATATAATCAGCATTATTTACTTGAATAATCGTTACAGTGGTATCTTTTACATTTATTTTGGCCATATTAATAGCTATAATATCAATTTTCAAAATTACTGATTTCTGATTAACCCTACAACAAAACACCCATTTATTTTACAAATTGCTTCATACTGCAAATTCAGTATCTTTGTACCTCAAAATT
>CAIQOG010000634.1 GCA_903873355.1 uncultured Bacteroidales bacterium | reverse complement strand
TCACATAGTAAAAGTATCTGACGATACTTTTACATAATCTGAAATTATCCCGATATTCGGGATAATGCTATGTGTTCTTAGTCTTATCTTTATCTCAAAACTATTGTGGACTATGTGATAATAAGCATATCAATATTAATTACCATTTACTTAAAACATTGAATCTGAATATAAAACGAGTTTTTACTGGATTTTTTTATTCTCAAAATTGCAGCAAATAGTTTGAACTTCAGTTTTCTTGATTATCTTTGCCTTCCTAAATAAATAATTAATAAACGAACAAGATAATGGAAATTTCAGGAAAAATTATTGCCATTTTACCAACGGCAACCGGACAGGGCAAAAACGGAACATGGCGCTCACAGGATTATGTATTAGAGACAGCAGATCAGTATCCTAAGAAAATATGTTTCAATTTATTTAATGATAAGATTGATCAGTTTCCAATGGGAATTGACGATCAGGTAACAGTAAGTTTTGACGTGGAAAGCCGCGAATATAACGGTCGTTGGTACACAACGGTTCGTGCATGGAAAGTAGAAAAAGGTGCAGTAAGTGCTGCTCCTGCATCCTCAGCGACTCCGGTTGCTTCATTTGATGTAGCTCCGGGTGCCGGCGAAGGTAGTGATTTGCCATTTTAAAAACCCCCAACCCCTAAAGGGGAGTAATGAATCAGTACTATTAAATTTGAAGCCCCTTTAGGGGTTTGGGGTAAATGAAACAAAAAATATTGCTAGGTATGAGTGGCGGCACCGATAGTTCGGTTGCTGCCATTCTTTTGTTGGAACAGGGCTACCAGGTCGTGGGCATTACTTTTCGTTTTTGGGAAGAAGGCGAAAATACTCATTTACAGGATGCTCAGCGGCTGGCCGGGCAGCTCGGCATTGAGCACATAGTGTATGATGCCCGTGAAGTGTTTCGTGAAAAAGTAGTTGGCTATTTTGTAGACGAATACCTGAGTGGCCGAACACCTTTTCCGTGTGTGAAATGCAACAATGAACTGAAATGGAAACTGATAATTGACGAAGCCGACCGACTTGGCTGCGATAAAGTGGCCATGGGGCATTATGTGAATATCATTCAGGAAAACAACCATTATTTTGTGGCAGAAGGGAATGATCCGGACAAAGACCAGAGTTTCTTTGTTTGGGGACTCACTCAAGCACAACTTTCCCGCATTGTTTTTCCACTTGGAAAATTTCATAAAACTGAAGTGCGGACCATGGCTGCCGAACGTGGGTACAAAAAAGTTTCGGAAAAGAAAGATAGTCTTGGAGCATGTTTTTGCTCTGGTGATTACCGACCTTTTTTGAAAAATCTGCTGACAGAACCCGATAAATTTATCTATTCAGGTAATTTTATTGATGAGGAAGGCAAAGTGCTTGGTCGTCATGAAGGTTTTCCGCTTTATACAGTAGGGCAGAGGAGAGGTTTGATACATTTAAACCGGAAAGTGTTTGTAAAGGAAATTAAAGCCGACACGAATGAAGTTATATTAGCTCCATTGGCTGCCATGTACAAAACAGAGTTTCAGATTCATAACGTGAATGTGGTGGATAAAAACCAATTTAACGATGCGTTTGATATTTATTGCCGCATTCGTTACCGAAAACAAAATACCTTATGTCGGGTAAATTTTATGGAAAAAGGTAAGGCAAAAGTAGAACTGGCTGAACCGCTTGAATCAATAGCTCCCGGACAAACGGCTGTTTTTTACAGAGATGGGAGAATTTTGGGAGGAGGATTTATTGAATAACAGTAAACTGCAAACAACTTGCTGTTATATTTTTATTTTCCAAATAGCAATAAAATGACAAATGCTTCCACCCAACACAAATAAATGGAAAATAGCATGTGTGTATGGAATTTGTTTGAAGCGATACAAAATAGCTCCAACCGTATAAAATAATCCTCCGCCAATAAGCCAGTAAAGTACAGGCATAGAGTTAGTTGCACTCAGTGAGTCAATCAGTGGTTTGAAAGCAACAACTACCACCCAACCCATTGCTACATAACAGATAGTTTCGAGTTTACTGCCTTTTTTCTTATTCATAAAACTTAGTGAAACACCAAAAATTGCAGCCACCCAGATAATTCCAAACAGCGACCAGCCCCAGGCGCCGTTCTGTCGAAGAACTATTAATGTGAATGGGGTGTAACTTCCGGCAATTTGTGTATAAATTGCCGCATGGTCAAACTTACGGCGTTTCAACTTAATAGATTCAGTTTTTTCAGCATGATATGTGCTGGAAGCCATGTACATTAGCGTCATAAAAACCACAAAAACCACATCGCTGAAAATAGCCCAACTATTATGTGACGGGATGGCTTTTTGAAGGATTAAATTTCCACCAAAAATTATACTAAAACCAATTCCCAAATAATGAGAATAGCTGTTGTAATGTTCTTCTTTCTCGCTGTAAGTCATGTATTTTCTATTGTGAAATTGTTACTTGTCAATTAATTTGACAATGCGATAAATAACCTGACTCTCGAACCCGCGACTTTGAGCAAAATTGAAAAGTTTTCCCTGTTTTTCGTATTCAAATTCATATTTCAAACCTTTGAGTTTGGTTTTTAGTATAGAGGCCAGCATTTCTTCGTATTCACCGTCATCGATGGTAGCCAGCGCTTTGTTTATCAGTTCGTCTTTCAGTCCTTTTTGTTTCAACGCATACGAAATCTTGATTTTACCCCATTTATTGAAACGAAATTTATCTTTTACGAAGTACGTGCAGAAGCGTTTCTCGTTAATAAAATCCTCCGAAATCAGACGATTGATAATTTCTTTTTTATCACTGTCGCAAACCCCCCATGCTGTGAGTTTTTCTTCAACGTCGAAAATGCAATGCTCTGATATTGAACAATAAGACGCTGCTTTGTGGAGTAATTCATCCACGGTATATTCTTTCTTCATTTTCAGGCTATTAAATTATTACAAAGGTAGATTTTTTTTGAAAACAAACTAAAAAACAGGAGGAAAAAATAATATATTGCATAAATATCAACTTTTTAGGATATTGACATAAAAAAAACAGTAAAAAATATAACTATGTTATTGTTTAATGATGTAATTTTACAGCTAAATAGTTTTTAAATATGAATCCCAAAAGACTATTACTCCTTTTTCAATTTTCTTTTATCCTATTTTCAATAGTAGGACAAAATGACTCAACTCACCTTTCCTTCAATGGTCAGGTGACAGCATGGGGAATAGGGCAGTTTCAAACACCTATCCCAATGCAGTTTGGAGCGCGGTTTGTTCCTACCTTACTTGGTAATTTTCAGCTTTCGGCTAAATCAAAACTCGATTTTGAGGCTTCGATCAACATAAACGGTTCATTGAATTATACAGGTTTTCATAACGATACGATTTTGGGACAACTGAAACCTTACAGGATTTGGTTGCGTTATTCGGGCGATAACTGGGAAGTGCGTGCCGGTTTGCAGAAAATTAATTTTGGTTCTGCTAAAATGTTTCGTCCGTTGATGTGGTTCGATGCTATGGATGTTCGAGACCCCTTGCAACTGACCGACGGTGTTTATGGCGTATTGGGGAAATATTTTTTTCAGAATAATGCCAATTTGTGGCTTTGGGGACTGATTGGCAATAAAAACCCGAAAGGCTATGAACTTTGGGGTTCGACAGAGTGGAAACCTGAAATAGGTGGACGGTTTGAAATGCCTGCTGGTCCGGGTGAAATTGCTGTTAGTACACATAACCGAAGGTTAAATTATAATATAGGGTCGGGTAAGGAGTTCAATGAAACCAGGATTGGATTGGATGGAAAATGGGATGTAGGAATCGGATTGTGGTTTGAATCAAGTATTACTATTACCGACGCACAGAATAATCCCTTTTTGCTTCCTTTTAAGGTTCAGGATATGTGGAATGTTGGTGCCGACTATACTGTGCCCTTAGGAAATGGACTTGGAGTGACGATTGAGTATTTCAGGTATCATGCAGGTGATAAATTTTTAGTTGAAGGTAATGCGGTAAATGTAGTTGGAACAATGCTGACTTATCCACTCTCGATGCTGGATAATTTGTCCGGAATGATATTTTACTTGCCAGATCAGAATAAATGGATGAATTACCTGAGCTGGGGTCGAACATACGACAACTTTACGATTTATGCTATCGGATATTGGAATCCTGATAATGTGCAGTTGGTGACTGCTCAGACACAAAGCCGGAATATGTTTGCAGGAAAAGGGATACAGGTTATGGTGAATTATAATTTCTGATAAATAAGAATTTTACGAATTAATATCGAATTAAACTAAAAAAATAGCAAAGCAAATATCAATTAGTAACATGAAAACAATTGTAGAAGTAAAGAATTTAGTCAAAAAATTCCCTGTCGGAACGGGCTCGTTTACAGCATTAGATGGAATCAACCTACAGTTTTCCGAAGGAGAATTCACAGGACTGGTTGGTCCCAGTGGCTCAGGAAAAACAACTTTGTTGAATATAATCGGTTCGCTGGATATTCCAACTGAAGGTGAAGTAGTGGTTTTGAGTAAGTCGGTGGGTAAGCTGACACCAAAAGAAGCTGCGCAACTCCGAAAGGAAAAGCTGGGTTTTATATTTCAACATTATAATTTATTGCCGGTTTATACGGTATTTGAGAATGTTGAGTTTCCGCTGTTGTTGCTCGATATTAATGCTGATGAACGTAAAAAACGGGTTATGGAAACATTGGCGTGGTTAGGTTTGACCGAGAAGGTGAAATCACGTCCGGCACAGCTTTCAGGTGGTGAATGCCAGCGCGTGGCTATTGCCCGTGCTATGGTAAAACGCCCCATGTTGGTATTGGCAGATGAACCAACTGCAAATCTCGACTCAGCCAACTCGCACAACATATTACAAACAATGGTGAAGTTGAACGAAGAACTGAAAACCAGTTTCATATTTGCCACACATGACGAAAAAGTTATCGGTTATCTGAGAAGAATAATCCGGTTGCAGGATGGAAAGGTTGTGGAGGATATCAGCCCCCTAAATCCCCCTAAAGGGGGACTTTCAGAGTCTCAAAATAAATAGTATAGTCATGAAGGATTCTAACTTAAATTCCCCCTTTAGGGGGTTAGGGGGCAAACTTGGAGGCACATTCCTATTCAAAACAGCTTTCAGAAGCTTAATAGGTAACGGTCTGAAAACCTGGCTCAATGTATTTGTTCTTTCAATTTCCTTTGTGCTGATAATTATTTTGCAGGGAATTTTGAAAGGCTGGAGCAATCAGGCTGTCGACGATACTGTGAAATGGGAAATTGCCGGTGGTGAGTACTGGCAATCGAAATATGACCCTTTTGATCCGTTCACATTCGATTCGAGCACAGTGGAAATACCGGCTGTATTCAAAAAGGATGTTGATAATCGGAAAATTGAACCGATTCTGATAACTCAGGGAAGTATTTATCCTCAAGGGAGAATGCAAGGTGTATTGCTCAAAGGAATTCGACCTGACCAGAAGTTGCTACAGATACCAACACAAAAGATGCTTACTAAAACTCAACCTTCGGGGGTTGGGGGGTCTGAAATTCCGGTAATTTTGGGTGCATTTATGGCCAAACAAACCAAACTTCATCTGAATGATTTGGTTACGCTTCGTTGGCGTGACAAAAACGGAACTTTCGAAGCAGCTGATATTCGTGTTGTGGGTATATTTAAATCTTCAATTCCCACTATTGACAATGGTATTTTGTGGATTCCGCTCGACCGTCTTCAGAAAATGACCATGAATACTAATTGTGCTAATTTACTATTAAAATCACCTGAATTAAAAACAGAGAGTGTTTCGGGATGGGAATTTAAAAGTATTGAGAAACTTACAGAATCGACAATGATGTTAGTGAAAGCCAAATCGGTCGGAACCAGTTTTATGTATATTATATTCCTGTTGCTGGCCATGTTAGCCATTTTCGATACGCAGACTCTATCTATTTTCCGCCGTCAGCGTGAGATAGGAACATTGATTGCACTCGGAATGACTAAGCGACAAGTAGTTTGGCATTTTACACTCGAAGGTACTATTAATGCAATCCTTGCATTTGCAGTTGGAACAATTTGGGGAGCACCTATTATGTATTATATGGCTGTTTATGGTTATTCGTTTAATATGGATGCAAGCGAAATTGGGGTGCCTATGGCCGACACCATGTATGCAACTATAACACCCGGATTGGTAATTAATACCATGATTTTTATACTTATTGTTACTGCCATCGTCAGTTATTTGCCGGCTCGTAAAATTGCCAAAATGAACCCGACAGATGCAATAAAGGGAAAAGTGAAGTAGCTATTAGTTTATAAAGTTCCAAAGTAACCAACCGGTTAACTGATAAGCCAATTAACCAATTAACGAATTAAGAAATGATAAAATTCTTATTAAACGGATTATTACGCGACAAAAGCCGAAGTCTGCTGCCCATTATAGTAGTGGCATTGGGCGTAACTATCACAGTCTTTTTGCAGGCATATATGAGTGGGATTTTTAGCGATAGTATTGAAACAACCGCAAAATTCTCAACAGGACATGTGAAAGTCATGACTGAGGCTTATAAGGAAAATCAATCTCAAACGCCCAACGATTACGCAATTATGGGCATCAATGATGTGATTAAAAAGTTGAGAACTAACTATCCGGATATAATCTGGACTGATAGGATTCAGTTTGGTGGATTGTTGGATGCTCCAGACTCAGAAGGAATTACGAAGTCGCAGGGCAACGTTATGGGAATGGGCATTCATTTGTTTGGAAACGATGACGAAATCAATCGAATGGATTTAAAATCGAAACTATTTTCCGGACGTTTTCCGAAAAAGTCGGGCGAAATAATGATAACCAATGAACTGTTCAAAAAAATGAATCTGAAGCTTGGTGATCGGGTAACGCTGATTTCGAATACCATGTACGGCGATTTGGCCATGTATAACTTTACGGTGTGTGGCACCATACATTTTGGAACGCAGATTTTGGATAAAGGTATGGTGGTAGCCGATATTGATGATGCACGTCTGGCATTAAATATGGAAGATGCTGCGGGTGAAGTGCTGGGCTTCTTTAATGATTCGCCTTACAAAGATTCCAAAGCGAAGAAACTCTCTACGGCATTCAATCAGGAAAATACAAAGAAAGACGATAAGTTCTCGCTGGCAATGGCGCCTATGAGTGGCATAGGTGGTATGGATTTTATGATTGCATATTCCGAAAATGCTCAGTATATCATTATCTTTATTTTCGTGTTTGCCATGTCTATTGTACTTTGGAATGCGGGATTGGTAGGTGGTTTGCGACGATATGGCGAGTTTGGATTACGACTGGCAATCGGAGAAAGCAAACACGAAATTTACCGTTCGCTGGTAGGCGAGGCTTTGCTGGTTGGGATTATAGGCTCTGTGGTTGGTATAGCTTTCGGGTTGCTATGTGCCTTGCCATTGCAGGTCTACGGCATAGACGCCCGAAACATGATGCGCAATTCTAACATGATGATGCCAAGTATCATTCGCGCACAAATCACCATCACAACCTATTATATCGGATTTATTCCTGGAGTTTTATCGACAGTTATTGGTGCATCATTGGCCGGAATCGGGGTTTATAAACGCCAGACTGCGAATTTATTTAAGGAGTTGGAAGGATAAACGATTTACAATTTAATCATTTACAATTTAGCATTTAAAAGATGAAGAAACAATTTTTATTATCGATGATAATCGGGGCAACAATAAGTGCTTTTGCTCAAAACTACCCTTCAGGAAAATCAATTCTTGACAAAGTGGATAACAACATGTCTTCAAAATCACGCATTTTGACTGCACGAATGGAAATCAACTCGGCTCGTGGAACGCGAACCATGGAATCGAAATCGTGGGGTGTGGGTACTGAAAAGGCATTTACCGAATACCTTGCTCCTGCACGCGAAAAGGGAACGAAGATGCTGAAACTCGACAATCAATTGTGGATTTATTCCCCTGCTACCGACCGTGTGATTCAGATTTCCGGTCACATGTTACGGCAATCGGTTATGGGCAGCGATATGTCGTACGAAGATATGATGACCGATCGTCCATTGATGGAACAATACAAAGCCGATGTGACCGGCGAGCAAACCGTTGATGGACGTAAATGTTGGGTAGTGAATCTTACGGCCATTGTAAGCGATGTGAACTACGCTTCGCAAAAAATGTGGGTAGACGAGGAACGATTTGTGCCGCTACAGGTAGAAATGTTTGCAAAAGGAGGTAAGCTCTTGAAACGCATCACATTCAGCGATGTGAAGAAAATTCAGAATCGCTGGTATCCTACTTCGTTTGTATATAAAGATGTGTTGAAAGAAGGCAACGGAACGCGCATGGTTATCGAAGAAATCAAAATGGACGTAACCATTCCTGTGTCGGTTTTCAATAAATCGAATTTGAAATAAAACAAAGGGACAGGTTGTGACCTGTCCCAATTTATGTCTCTGCCCGATGGCATTTCTAAAATCCCCCTGTGTGAGGTTTAATCAGCAACTTTTATCTGTTTGAATACTGATTTTCGTAATAGTTTTTATAATCACCGTTAATGATATTGTCCATCCATTCCTGATTTACCATATACCAGTCTACAGTTTTTTCCAAACCTTCTTCAAACTGAAGTGAAGGTTTCCAGCCCAGTTCACGCTGAAGCTTCGTTGAGTCAATAGCATAACGCAAATCATGACCTGCACGGTCAGTAACAAAAGTTATAAGCTTAGCTGATTCACCTTCTGCACGACCTAGTTTGCGGTCCATTATTTTGCAAAGTGCATGAATCAAATCAATATTGGTCCATTCGTTGTTACCCCCAATGTTGTACGTTTCACCGTTGTTGCCATTGTGGAAAATGGTATCTATAGCCCGTGCGTGGTCGTTTACATATAACCAGTCACGTACGTTTTCTCCTTTTCCGTAAATTGGAATTGGTTTGTTGTTGCGGATATTATTGATGGAAAGCGGAATCAGTTTTTCAGGGAAATGGTTTGCACCGTAATTGTTTGAGCAGTTTGAGATTACAATTGGCAAACCGTAGGTGTCGTGGTAAGCGCGCACAAAATGGTCGGATGATGCTTTACTTGCCGAATAGGGTGAATGCGGATCGTATTTGGTGTCTTCAGTAAAGAAAGTTCCATCAAATTCGAGCGCACCGTACACTTCGTCGGTAGACACATGATAAAAACGTTTACCCTCCATGTTGCCTTTCCATAATTCTTTTGCAGCATTCAGTAAATTACATGTTCCGAAAACATTGGTACGGATAAATAAAAACGGATCGGTGATAGAGCGGTCAACATGCGACTCGGCAGCCAAATGCACCACACCATCAAATTTATAGGTTGCAAAAAGTTCCGGAATAAACTTTTCGTCGGTAATATCACCTTTTACAAATTTGTAATTTGGCAAACCGGCAACATCTTTCAGATTTTCAAGATTGCCTGCATACGTTAATGCATCCAGATTTATGATTTGATAATCAGGGTATTTTGTTACAAACAAACGAACTACGTGCGAACCAATAAAACCTGCACCACCGGTGATTAAAATCGTTTTTTTCATATCTTTTTTAATTTTGTTACGCAAAGATACATCGAATTTTTTTTGCTGACAACTTGTTGAAAACTTTTTGACTGAAAAAAGTATCGGAAATACTTATTGTTCTATTTTTGCAGCATGAAAAATTTCAGCCCATATCTCGAAAAATTGCTTGTCTGCCACGACTATGTTGTTGTGCCCGGGCTGGGTGGCTTTGTGGTTCAGTCTCAATCTGCTGAAATAAGTACAAATTCAATCATTCCAGCTTCTTCAGTCATTGGTTTTAACCCATTAATGCAACATAATGATGGACTTTTGGCAATGGAAATTTCGCGTTCGGAACAAATTAGTTACCGTGAGGCAGTAAATTTTATAAATCACCAATCTGAAGAAATAAAATCTACCTTACGTTTGGGACAACTGATACAAATCGGAAACCTGGGTTCATTTCAGATGGATGTGTCTGAGAATTTGATTTTCATACCGGAGGATGTTCCGGATTTCCTGCCGCAAAATTTTGGTTTGAAGATTTTAAGAATAGATTCAATTCAAAGAATATCTGATAAAAAGAAAGAAATCAGAATAACTGTTTCCACAAGTAGATTCTATAAATATGCTGCAGCAGTTTTACTGTTGATTGGTTTGTTTGTTTCCACTCCCCGATTGACTGATGTGCGAAAGTCTGAAACTGCCGGTTTGACTTTGGGTTTGCTTGAAAAGACTGAAAATCAAGGTAAAACATTGCCGGATAAATCACATATTCAAGTGCAGAAAGCAGCAGAAGTCTGTCAGCAGGGAGTTGTAGAACAGGAAACCGAAAAGAACTTTCACGTTATTGTTGCCAGTCTGCCAACTGAAAAATCAGCAGCAAAATTTTGCAAAGAATTGAGTGACTGTAATTTCAAAAACGCTCATGTCCTTGACCCCATAAAAACCTACCGTATTGCCATTGAGTCGTTTTCAGATAAGGATGAAGCGATAAAATATATGGAAAACCTCCGCAAAACCGATAATCGCTTCGAAACTGCCTGGGTTCTTTGTGATTAATTTTCAAATATGAATTTTCAATTCAACTTGTAATAAATTGAATTTCAATGATATAAGTATTAATTGGTAATTGATAATTATTAATTGAAATATTTTTTTTACCTTTGCATCCGCTTTTCGAGAAAAAGCATTAGGTATAATCATTTTAAAAATAAAAAAATGCCAACAAAAATCAGATTGCAACGTCACGGTCGTAAGGGATATGCTTATTATCATATCGTGATCGCAGACAGCAGAGCGCCACGTGATGGCAAATTCATTGAACGTATCGGTTCGTACAACCCGAACACCAATCCCGCAACTATCGACCTGAAATTCGAACGTGCATTGTATTGGTTGACAACAGGCGCACAGCCTACTGATACAACACGCAACATTCTTTCAGCCGAAGGAGTATTGATGAAAAAACACCTTCTTGAGGGAGTTAAAAAAGGAGCTTTTGACGAATCAGAAGCTGAAAAAAGATTTGCTGCCTGGAAAACAAGCAAAGAATCGAGCATTGTAAAAACCAAAGAACAATTAGTTGCTGAAAAACAAGCTGATTTGAAAGCACGTCAAAAAGCCGAAGTTGAAGTAAACAAAGCTAAAGCTGCTGAAATTGCAAAGAGAAAAGCTGACGCAGAAGCTGCTGCCGTAGTTGTTGAAACTCCTGCTGAACCAGCAGTTGAAGAAACAGTTGAAGCGGTAGTTGAAGAAGTTGCTGCCGAAGAAGTTGCTGAAGTGGTAGAAGCACCCGTTGCAGAAACAACAGAAGAATCAGCTGAATAACAATAAGTTGACTTATACATTTAAAACCCGAAAGAAATTTCGGGTTTTTTGTTAGGTGAAAATTGCGTTAATGTTATAAAATATTCAACTAAAACTACAATTTTTAGTGACAAATTTCGTTTCTATTTATTAATATGTCAAACCCCGAAAATTAACATGCAAAATAAAGTCAACATAGCGCTCCAGATATTACCATCATCCAAAACTATTCATCCCTATCAGATTGTTGATAAAGCCATTGAAGTGATTGCAGCTTCGGGTTTACGCTATAAGGTTACTCCATTCGAGACAGTTATGGAAGGTAGTTATGATGAAATTATGAACGTGGTGAAACTTGCTCAGGAAGCCTGCTATAAAGCCGGTGCAGATAGCTTGATGACCTATGTAAAGATTCAAACATCAATGAAAGATGTAAGTATTGATGATAAAATGGAGAAATACGAGTAATTATATCTACCAATTCAGAATGATTTTTTGAATTTATTTTTTTTAATGATTTTTTGATGTAATAAGAATATAGATTTGATGCAATTTTACCAATTGACATATTATTTTCTTGCACTATTTATTTTGGTGTCTTTCTACTTTGTTGGAAGAGGATATCATTTTCTGTTTAAGTTGAAATATAATGCAGAGTTGACACATTTTTCGGTTTTTTCAAATTTTGCCGCAACCCGTTGGATTGCAGGAGTTTTCCATGATCCGGGGCCTTGCCAAAAACGTGCCGGCGCGGCCAATTGGCCGCCGTGCACGCCGCCGCGCCGCGTTTTCCGGGCCACCGGCAGCCGCTGCCTCACCGGCCGCGCGGGAAGGCCTGCGGCTTGCTACTAGATTGATAGTAATTAGCCGCTGGCGCAGGTGTGTGGCATGGAGGCCACCTCTCCTTGAGTGCGGTGGCTTGCCCGCTGTGGCGCGGAGCGACTAGGATCTGCCGCTGAATTGCCAGTGCGTTAGAGATGCGCGTGGCAAGCGCCAGCGCGTCACCGCCTTGGCTCAACCAGGAGAGTGACGAACATCTAACACACGGCTAAAACCCTTCCGCTATATTCTGCGAAACCTGCCTGCGGCATGGAATCAGTCTAACTATTAAAACTTTTCGGGACTTGTTCCATTGACCATGCGAGGACTGGTTCCGTTTATCGAATTGTGCGGCACCGATAGGCGTCCGCACCAATGAGTGGTTAGTTCTCATTTGTTCTTCTTCCAAATTTCCTCAACCATTTCTGGAACTGAAGGCCCGAACCGTTCATCTCTGAACTGGACATATTGCTTAACGGTGGCACCCCACCTCCCACCCTGGCGATTGAATTGCCTGTCCTGACGATTGGCTTGCAGCAGGAATTCGACCCGCGCAAAGCCCGCGCCGAATCTGGCGCCGCCATTCAATCGCAAGTCAACCCGCTCGCCGTATAGCGCCGGGGCGTGTTGGGAGTGCCTCAGATGATGCTCAGCGG
>CAIQOG010000633.1 GCA_903873355.1 uncultured Bacteroidales bacterium | reverse complement strand
TTGTTTGTCCTTTGGAGAGTTCCCATGGTTTCCACCAGAGCATGGTTTTTACTCCCGGACGGGATTCTTGCATGGCTTTTTTTAGCATGTTGATAAAATTAGGCAAACGATCGCTGATAGGAATACCCGAACAACGCGGACAAGGACCAAACTCGCTGCAAATCCATGCTTGTTGGTCGTAAGTATAAATCAACACGTCATTCACTTCCGGAAAAGTGGCCATAAACTTTTTCATCATTTGAACGTATTTCTGTTGTACTTCAGGGTCAGAAATACAAGCTGGCTTAACCGGATTAGCGTTCAAAACGCGTGGAATACCAAAGTGCGCTAAGGTTTTGAGTCCATGTTTTTTACATTGAGCTATTCGGAATTTCCATTTGTCAATCTGCACTTTATCGTCCAAATCTTCGAGATTGATTACTTCGTTATCGGGTTTTCCACCCCATGCTATGCTCAACTGGAGCATATTTATTCCGAGTTCCTTTAAATCTGTCAGTTGTTTGTCGTCCCATCTTATATCTTCAATAACCGAAGGACTACCTACAATACCTACAAAATAATCGAATCCTGCTCGACCGTTTTTGGAAGGGTCGGTCTTTTTTTGTGCAAAAATTAGTTGACTTAACGACACTAAAATAATCGTTGATAATAAAAATGTTTTTCTCATTTCGAATAATCTTTTGTTGGCAATAGCCATATTTATGAATAATTTATTTTTTTATTTTACAAGCAGAATGTGTTTCACTGTTTGATTCTTGTTAATCCTTAAAGAAACAATATAAATTCCAGCGTTTAACTGACTAATTGAATATGAATTTGTTTTGCCCTGTCGTGACATTAAGAGTTCTCCTTTTAATGAATAAATCTGAACTTCATCTACATTTTCACCATTTGCCACGTTTAATAATCCGGTTGAATTCGGATTTGGATAGATTTTATATTTCAGCGCATCAGTATCGGTAGTGATAGTATGAATTGAGGATATAATTTTTGATGGCGTGAAATTATATGCAAGTAACTTTGTTTCGTTGGGTTGAAGCGAAACACTATTTACAATACAACCGTTTTTTAGATCCGATGATGACAATCCATCCACATCAAGCATGCGGGGAATCTTTATACTTACTTCTCTGCTTACTGACTGTTTCGAACAGTTTTTTAGTTCAACTTTGACACTTTGGATATCACGGGTGGCGGTAATTTTTAGGCCACCTTTTGCCATTAAGCTGTCGAATCCTATCTGACGATATTCCCAACTGTCAGGTAATGCAGGGAAAACATCTAATTTCTGTTCATTATCAGGGTCAAGCAACATTTGTGTAAGGTTGCAGATATAGGTTCCATGCGCCCCTATTTCGGGAGTCAAAAACAGTTGCCCTTTCGATTCTGTAAAACAGGTTTCATCGTACAAAATGTCGGTACGCTGGTATTTTTGCAACCACGATAATGCATCATTTCCCAATCCAAGTTTGGCAGCAACAACACCCATAGTACCATTATTGAAGACGTAATCGCCGGTAGTAGTTTTTGTAGAGTTGATATAACTTGGCAATACCTTGGTGTCATGTTTATCTACCACATTGTGAAACCAAACATGCGTTAACCAGGTAGCATCGCCAACACCTTCCTGACTGGAAGCTCCTGCACCACCGGCAATAAGTGTATCACCAAATAAAGTTGATTGAGGGATTAGAATTTTTCCGTCATATACGCTCCATGCTGCATCAGCAATTCCACGCTTTACGCATTGATTATATCCGTAAAGTATCGAAGCTTGCTGAACGGTATTTGGCATGTTTTTACATTGATAGGTTTTTCCATTATAGGTCAAATCCTGCAACGATACATAGGTCGTTGATTTCAGAATATCAAATGCTTTATCCTTAAAAGTATCATCATTGCTATAATCGAGATACGAAAGTGCCATTAGTGAGGCATTTGCACCCGGATAATTCTGATTTAAATTAGCTCCCTCACTTACTGTTGGCTGAACGCCAAGTGCTCCATCATAACCCATTAAGGTAGTGTAAATAGCACCGTTATCGTACTTTCGGGTTACATTATGGTGTGTAATTCCATTTACAGCATTCGATTTGGCTGTTGGCAACACGTTATACGTCCAGTCGGCAATATTTTTAGACTCATTTATATGCCCAGTATAAAGCAATGCTAACTGACTAAGAACCAAATCATATTCGGGACAAACTGCTCCACCAAAACTTTCAATATCGGTAGAATTACATCCTGGGGGAATTTTGGTATTTCCAAAGTAAACGCCATGATAATATAGCGATTGCATATACAATTTCTGAACTGTTTCGTCGGGCACTGAAATTCTTGAACGATTGAAATAGTTAGTCCACCACGTTGCCGTTTCCTGACGTAGCGTTTCGTATCCTTTTTGTTTTGCTGTGTATGCAGCATTCCATGCATGATCCCAAGTAACTGTTGGAGTAAGTGGGTTGAATGATGAAGTCGGTGCAATATAGTAAGTTACGATGCCGTTTGGATCTGTTGTACTTACAATCTGATTATCTGTACTTATTGTAACATTCGAAGCACTTTCTACTGCAACTGCCAACGAAGCGGTGCTGGTGTTGGGTCGGGTTGCAGTTACCACAGTTCCTTTTGTGCTGTTTTGTTCGCGTGAAGTGGCTGAACCGGTAAATGGATCGTGCGCCACATTATAAATTCCGGCATTATTGTAAATTCTCACATCCTGCTCTACTGCTATATTGACTTGCAATGACGATGGTGCTCCAGCATCTTGAACCCTGATTACTAATACACCATCGGGGGTAACAAGTACTGTTCGTTTGGAAGTGAATGTTGTTCCATCAACTGTTAGTCCCAGATCAATGCTGAGTTCACCGGTACGAATATCTAAATTTTGATTAAAAGCAGTAATTGTTCCGGGATTGAGCGCTGCTCCATATCCGGCTTTCAGCAGGAAAGGATTAAACCTATGACCGGCATTATCCCACCAATACTGATAACCAAGGTATGGTTCGTGCGGATGCCACGTACCCGGATTTGCCATAGGTGCTTTTGTAAAACCAAATCCCCAGGGGTCGACACGCATAGTTGTTCCACCTAAACCCATGGGCTGGTAT
>CAIQOG010000632.1 GCA_903873355.1 uncultured Bacteroidales bacterium | reverse complement strand
CATAAATGTTTTAAACCACGTATGAATAGTTTCACTGTCGGATTTTGACAGGTAAGGTGAATTTTCCAACACCTGTATCGACTTTGTAACTTCAATAAACGGAATTCCGTCAATAATTCCAATGCCACGTCCGGTATTTACGCCTTTAATTGCCTGAGCATAAAGGAAATTCGGGTTCATAATCGTTTCAGAATTCACAAACCACGCTTTCAAATGTTTCACTGCAGCTTCTGCATATACGGCTTTGCCGGTTAATAAATATGCTGAAGTCAGCGTACCAACTGCCCACGAAAAATCGCCGATTGCCTGACGGTGAAAATCAAAATTGGCAGGATTGTTCAACCCGTCTTTGCGAATATACGGTCCATCCGGGTTTTTTGGATCAGGCCACCAGTAGGTCGCTTCGGAGTAATAATCGTGAATACCACCTGCGCTTCTGGGACAAGAAAATGAAGTCACAGTTATAGGTTTTAACTGTAAAAAACTATCAGCCAAATGAATAATTCGTGGTTTTTCAGCTTTGATTATTCCGGCTTTGATTGAATTATTCAGCAAATCAGTTTTGTTATTATTTGACGAAAAACACGAAAAACCTACAAATAAAAATGAAATCAGAAGTTTTGTTTTAAATGACGATGCCATAGAATTATAGTTTTATAAATTTAGAATTAAAGGACTGATTTTCAATCCAGCAATTGATGATATATACGCCGGAAGGAAGATCCTGTACATTTATATTAATGTAACTTAGTGTAGAATCTGTTTCCCTGACTACCTTTCCCTGTGAAGAATGAATCTGAATATGAGTATTTTGATTATTATTCTTTAAGCTGATATTCAGAAAATTATCCGCGATTGTTGATGAAAGTTCAATTTTAGCTTCTGTAGGAATTAATTGATTTGTACTTATTATTTTACGTGCTGCAAGTTGTGCTTCATAAATTGAAGCAGGTGCTAAGCCTACTTTATTCTGACCTTCGACATAGCCTGTAGGGAAATTAGTTGCACTAATCGGGTTTCCGGTAATTGTTTTTGCCATACAGCCAATTGCATAATTTTGTCCGGTTGGTGGTTGTTGTAATGCGATTTTTCCATAAGATGAAGTAACATCACAATTCCATAATACTGAATGTACAGCTGCCCAGCCATGCCCTGTTCCCATGTTTACACGGTTATACAGTCCGAGTACAAAATCACGTTTCAGATTAATTTCTTTATGATTGTCATACAACATGCCCTGAGTCCATTGCCTGTGTCCTTCGTTTACTGCATTAATTGAATCGGAAGTACACCGAAGAAAAACATTTCCGGAAGTGGATGAAGTTCCGTTTGATATGTAATGATGACGTCCGTTGCGTGCATAGCAATTTGAAAACAGATTTAATTGCGAATAAGCATAGGTATTGAAATTATACATTCGTTCACCGGTAATGATGGCAATCGGGTCGATGGCAGAGCAAGAAACAAAAGTGCTTCTGGTACAGGCTTCTGTGATGATTCCGGAATGTCCGAAATGAATAAATGTACAGTTTTTTGCCCATGAATTTTCACAGCTTTTAAAGCGTGAAGCTTCCCATGCATGATTTTCATCATCACCACCTAAGGTTTCAATATCGATTCTCAGGTTTTCAAGTCCTACCTGATTGATGAGGTTTGTCACATTGGGCTTGTAACAGTAGGATTGTGAAATGGATTTGTTTAAACTATAAAAAATAGGTGCATCAACAGTAATTTTGTTGCCGGATATATTGGTAATGAATCTGTTATACGAAATTGGCAATTGCCCGGATACCCAACGTTCATCGGGGTCAGTTGGAGCGGCAGGGTCAGGATAAGGAACACCGCCCTGATTTACCGCATCGATCCAGGCCTGAGTGCAGGGATGATAAATAATGACACGGTCACCAACTTTATACAGCGAACTATTTTCTACATTAAAGCTAAAGGCTCCTTCAGGTACTATTTCATCCGTAATATTTGATGTTGTTCCGCTAAGTTGAGTTTTACCATTAATCTGACTTGAAGAATAACCAAGCACCACGACATCACGTTGAGGTGGTGTATTTCCACGAGCATAAATAACCGTAGAAGTCAACGTATCTGCACTTTGTCCTACGCCACGTAGCACCACACCATCATATTTTATATAAATCGTACCGTAAATATCATATTTCCCTGCTTTCAGAAGTACCGCACCACGAATTCCATTGGCATCTTTATGTAATGAACCAACGTAATCAATTGCAGCCTGAATGTTTTGAGTATTATCAGTTCCGGGTATTGCTGATATAGTCTTTACGGTTGCAACTTCGGGTAAATCTACTCCACCACCTTTATAACCGGCATGACTAAAATCGGGTAAAATAAAACCGTCTTTGTCTGCAATGTAGGTTAGTTTTCCATTACTTTCAATACTCAGGAGTGCTGATTGCCAGTTGCTTTGAGCCATAATATTGCACAAAGTAAAAAGAAAAAAAAAGAGTATTGAATAGTAACTTTTCATTGTTAAGTTCTATTTTCTAAGTCCGATATTCGAACCATCAGCGGCCTTGCCTTTTAAGGGTGAATTGGCTGATAATGAGTATTTTTTCGAATCAAACAAAGGATTTTCCACACTTGAAGTGGTTATTCTTGCACCTTTAGTAGTTTCCGGTTTTGGGCAATTATAAAAGCAACTTCTAGATGCTTTATTGTACAAACCCCAAAGCAACATGGATGATTTTACTGCGGAATTCGAGAAAATGGAATTGTTGATTTTCACGAACATAATTCTCGAAAGTTTTAGAATCGACTCTTTCTTTGTAGTTCCTACCGAATCGAAAACGCAGTGATTGATAGAAAGTGAACCGCCAATTGTCGATTCATCAAAACCACCCCGGTAATAATCAAGCGCACAATCCGATAGATTGGCAAAAACAGAATTGCTAAAGACTACTGATTCAGCATTATACTTTCCATCTTCTTTTTCCTTGTGGAGATTGAATCCGCTGTATGAATCACGAATTGTCGAGTTTTTGACCACAATCGAATCGGCCATAGTGCTATTCAAACTATTGAAAACAGCACCACCTTCAACGCTGAAATCAAAAATATCGCAATTGTCGATAAACAATGAATAACCCAACGCATGTTCTGCTGTAACAAAGCCATATTTCGGAGTTTTAGCTAATTTATTATCGCCTTCGCCATCAATTCTCACACTTTTGAAATGTATATAAACATCAGAAGCTATCTCAAACAAAGGTTCATCACCTTTGGCAGTTTTCATTTTTATAACGGGTTTTACCGCCAGTTTTGATGAGGCTGTAATAGAGATGCTTTTGGTCAATGTTAT
>CAIQOG010000631.1 GCA_903873355.1 uncultured Bacteroidales bacterium | reverse complement strand
GCCTTTGCTTTCGCAGTTTTACGACGCGAAGCTAAGTTGCGAAGCTGGGCGCGGGCATCAATGAGGTAACTGTTTATCAGGTTTACAATAAAAGTATGGTCAGTTTCGGGATGAATTAAAATCTGCCTTTCGATAGACAAAAGCATGTATTTCAGTTCGCTGATTAATTGATCTTTGGCTATCAGAGTCGTTCCGGCTTCGGGTTGACTGAGTTTTGTTTTTGTACGTTGATTTTCGAGCTCTTTTATTTTTTCACGGGTAACATTTATTTCCTGAACAAACCGCATGATGCCCAACTCTTCGCAGGCTTTTACCATTTCTTCATTCCTGTCAAGTTCATTTTTCAGATTATTGAGCAACGCTCTCTGTGTAAAAACTCCCTGATGTACAAATTCTTTAAAATTGAATCGGATATAATCCGAACATTGTTTTATTGATTCAGCCTGCTCTCTAAAAGCTGCCCGGTCGAGCGATTTTACATAAAGCAGTAATGCTGTAACCAAATTATTCATTCGTTTGCGTAGTTCATTAATCGGATCGGATTGTGGCATTTTACGCTGCTTTACTTTCAAATGCGGTAATTTTGGTTCTACTCTTCCCTTGAAATTGCGAAATGTATCCTCGAGACCGAGTGCATTGGGATCGTATTTCTCAATGCATTGCATCAAACTCTTACACAATAACATAAACTCTTCGTTATGCATTCTGTCAAATCGTACTTTAATAAATGTTTTACTCATATTCGACTGTTTTTATAAGTTACCTGCCTTGTTGAAATTAAATATTGTCCTGTTCTGTTTGTAATTTCTCATAGTTGAAGCGATTGTTGTCCTGTTCTAACTGTTTTTTCTATTGATATAGCTTGTCAACATCCTGTTCTACCCTCTTTTTCTGACAGAAGATATGTACAACATCACTTCCAACGAAAATTTTCTTCTGTTCGATGGCGTAGTTGTTCTGTCATACGGGAATTTTCTGTTATCACATGTTGCGATTATCCTGTTCGACGAACTTTTTCGGATGAAAATAACTGACATTGTATACGCAATAAAAAAAGAACCACCAATGAAATTAATCATTGATGGGTCTACAAAAATAATGACATTGATGTGATTTACCAAATAATCCTAAAATTTATTAGGGAATATGATGTAATATCTCTTTTAATGCTTGAAATAATAATTGTTATTCGTGTAATAATACAATGTAAGCTCAATTTAATTTTCAACATCTGTGTTGAACTACTTCTTTAAGCTGAGTTTTATTATGATATTCAGGTTGAATTACAATTGAAGTTTTTCTTTTATCAGTAGATTGAAAACATTCAAATATAATACGCTTTGAAGCGCTAAGAATCAACACAATAAACTATAATGCAAAGATAGAAAATATTTTTTGATTAACAAGATTATTTGAGAAAATATTTGTTTATCTTGGCATATAACCCACTTTCTCAAAAATTGCCTGACCTTCCGATAAAAGAACGAAAAAACCTACTATTTCTTTGTTATTTTGAAATCTTATCACCAATTTGTAACACCACTTACACAAATTTGTAACACAGATATTCTAATTTTGTTTTCTGAATAATCACTAACCGAAAATGAACGAATACCGCATTCTTATTATTGATCCCGATAAAGATTTTTGTGGATATTTGCAGTCAAATCTTAAAAGTGAAGGATATTTTGTAGAAATTCGTCAAGATGTCAGAGACATATCCGTTTTGAAGCTATATCAATACGATCTGCTTATCCTCGAAACTCAACTGAATAATGCCTCGGGATTTAAGTTGGTACATGATTTGCGAAATAATACCGAGACAAGCTTACTTCCAATTATTTTCATGTCGTCAAAACCAGGTGAAAATGAAATGATGACTGCTTTCAGCGTAGGTGCCGACGATTTCCTCTTAAAACCATTCTTCATTAGAGAGCTTACAGCACGGATTAAAGTGATTATCCGACGTTCGGAAGAGCAGAAAAACG
>CAIQOG010000630.1 GCA_903873355.1 uncultured Bacteroidales bacterium | reverse complement strand
GAGCGACTCAAAGAAGCATTTTATGCTATTAAAGATGACGCTTCGTTCAAAGCTGAATATTACGACTTGCTCAAAAATTTCGTGGGACGCCCGTCGCCACTGTATTTTGCGAAGCGTTTGTCGACAGAATACAGCACAAATATATACCTGAAACGCGAAGACTTGAACCATACCGGTGCACACAAAATAAACAATGCATTGGGGCAAATTCTGTTGGCAAAACGGATGGGAAAAACCCGTATTATTGCCGAAACAGGTGCCGGACAACACGGTGTGGCAACTGCTACGGCTTGTGCATTAATGGGTTTGGAGTGTATTGTGTTTATGGGCAAAACGGATGTGGAACGTCAGTTTTTGAACGTGCAGAAAATGCGTATGTTGGGTGCAACGGTTGAACCTGTCACTAGCGGAAACTGGACATTGAAAGATGCAACTAACGAAGCTATCCGTTACTGGTGCTCTAATCCCGATTCATTCTATATTATTGGATCAACAGTTGGGCCACATCCATACCCTGATATGGTTGGATTTTTCCAGTCTGTTATCAGCGAGGAAATTAAATGGCAATTGCAGGAGCAGATTGGTCGCGATTATCCCGATTACCTGATGGCCTGTGTGGGTGGTGGAAGTAACGCTATGGGAACCTATTATCATTACCTTAATGATGAACGTGTGAAGATTATTTCAGCCGAAGCGGGTGGCCTGGGTGTTGAAACAGGTGAAACTGCTGCAACCATAAGTATTGGAACGGTTGGAATTATTCATGGTTTCCGCACATTGTTGATGCAGGATGAAGATGGTCAGATTACAGAACCTTACTCAATTTCAGCAGGGTTGGATTATCCGGGAATTGGACCTGCACACGCGTACTTTGCACAAGTTGGTCGCACCAAAGTGCATGCTATAAATGATGATGAAGCATTGGAAGCAGCCTTTGAATTGACCCGATTAGAAGGAATCATTCCGGCTATTGAATCGGCACACGCACTGGCATTGCTCAAAAAAGAAAAAGCAACTTTTAAACCCGACGATATTGTGGTTCTCACAGTTTCAGGACGTGGTGATAAAGATATGGATACTTATGTTAAGCATTTTGCAAAATAAAGAATTATGAAACTATTCGTAAACTCAAAGAAGATGCTGGCCGATTTACAAACGCCGGTAGGAATTTATCTCAAGATACGCGATTTATATAACAATTCAGTCCTTTTGGAAAGTTCCGATTATCACGGGGTTGATAACAGTTATTCGTATATCGGGTTTTGTCCGATTGGTGGAATTTCGGTGAATCAGTTTGTGATCAAAGAGGAATATCCCGACGGTTCAAAACTTGAAACTCCGGTTACCGGCAAGCTGACTGTGGCTGAGCGTTTCGACGCTTTTCTGAAGTCGGTTGATTTGGTAAAGAACGACAATCCGGTTGGTGTGAATGGGCTGTTCGGCTATTCGTCGTACGAGTCGGTGCAGTATTTCGAAGATGTAAAGCTCAAAGCCCGCGAAACTGTTCCGGGAAGTATGCCGGGCTTGCATTATGTACTGTTCAAGTACATTATTGCTGTAAATCATTTCAATAATGAACTGACAATTATCGAAAATCTGCTCGAAAGTGAGACTTCGGCCATTGCAGATATTGAAGAAATTCTCACAAACAACAATATCGCCACATACGAATTTCAGGCTATTGGCGAAGAAAAATCGGATATTTCGAACGAAGATTACAAAAAAATGGTGGCTCAGGGCAAAAAGGAATGTTTCAAAGGGAATGTATTCCAGATTGTGCTTTCGCGCCGTTTTTACCAACAATATAAAGGTGACGATTTTATGCTGTATCGCACCTTGCGTTCGGTGAATCCTTCTCCTTATTTGTTCTACTTCAATTTTGGTGATTTCCGCATTTTCGGTTCCTCGCCCGAGGCTCACCTTGTGGTGGATGCCAAGAAACAAAAAGCTTATATCAAGCCTATTGCCGGAACATTCCGCCGCACCGGTGACGATGAAAAGGATTTCCAACTGGCTGAAAAGTTGCGTGTTGACAAAAAAGAAAATGCCGAGCATGTTATGTTGGTGGACTTAGCACGTAACGATTTAAGCCGTAATGCCGACCACGTAGAAGTGGAAGTGTTCCGCGAAGTACAGTATTATTCACACGTACTGCATTTGGTTTCGAG
>CAIQOG010000629.1 GCA_903873355.1 uncultured Bacteroidales bacterium | reverse complement strand
TTGCCTTGATCGGGTAACACAAGGAACCGCGAAACCGAGCGGCTGGGCACACGGATGAGTGCATATGCAAATTTCGAAGGAGATTTTATTTTCGACAATTTGACAGCCAGATAAACCGATTTGTCGCGCAAATATGGAAATTTCATGCTTTTGCCAAGCATGATGGGAACAATGTTCGGAAGTACTTTGATGTTGAAATATTTCCGGACATAAACACCCTGTTCGTGAGTGAGTTGTTTTTCGTCAACCATGAAAATGTTTTCATTGGCCATTTCCTGAAAGATATTCCGGTAAATCTCCTGAGCTTTTTGCTGATGCTTGACAACCGTTTCCTGAATCTGATCGTACAGTTCAGCGGGAGTGACGTCGCCCAGCAAAGATTCTTCATCTTTCCCAAATTCGAGCATCCGGCGAACTGCAGCAACGCGCACCCTGAAAAACTCATCGAGGTTATTCGAGAAAATCCCCAAAAACCTGATTCGCTCAAACAATGGCACCGCCTGATCTTCGGCTTCCTGAAGCACCCTTTCATTGAACGAAAGCCAGCTAATTTCGCGATTGTTGTATTTGCTTATTTTATCCATTATTTCCTTTTTCCGTATTCCTATTTACTTGCTTATTTTCTCCAATCCTTTCTGTATGGCCTCCTGAAACACAGGAAGACCTTTTATTTCGTCCAAACGTAATACCGGGTCTTTTGGGGATTGTTTCTCATCCTGAATAAACAATTCGAACCAACCAACATTTTGCCATTCTCCCAGTTTGTATCCAACTTTTGAGAATTCGGCACATTTGCGGTATCCAAAATATTCATGAAACGCAACACTCGCTTCGTTTGGCATGGTAATAATAGCCAGTAAATTCGAAATTCCCTGGTAACGGACCAGCTCATGGAGACTGGTGTACAAAGCATCTGCAATTTTTCTCCGGTGAAAATCAGGATGAATGTAAACCGAAACTTCTTTGGACCAACGGTATGATGCGCGGCTGCGATACGCCGATGCATAAGCATATCCGGCAATCCGGCCATCCATTTCACAAACCAGAAGAGGCAATTCGGCCATGATTTCCTGCATCCGTTTCCAGAAAGATTCTTCATCGGGAACCGTTTCTTCAAAAGTGACTGAGGTATTCAGAATAAATGGAGAATAGATTTCCAGAATTCCGGGAACATCGCGTCGTTCAGCAAGTCGTATAATTGCGTTCATGTGATATGTTTGATGTTGTCATTAATTGTCATTCAATTGTCATTTGTCGTCAGTAAAAATGACGCGGAGCTAATGACGTGAAAGAAATGACTATCAATGACCATTCTTTTAAAAGTAATTTCATTCATTAGTTAAGATCGTCGCCGAATTCCATTAGGAATGCTTTGATAAATCCTTCAATTCCTCCGTCAAGTACAGCCTTCACATTGCCCGATTCGAAACCGGTGCGGACATCTTTTACCAATTTGTATGGCTGCATGGTATACGAACGGATTTGCGATCCCCATTCAATTTTTTTCTTGGTGGAATTGATCAGCTGTTCCGCTTCCTGTCGTTTCCGAAGCTCCAGTTCGTA
>CAIQOG010000628.1 GCA_903873355.1 uncultured Bacteroidales bacterium | reverse complement strand
CCATATCAACTTTGTTTAAGAATACAACTAAAGCTGGTACACCAACGTTACGAGATAATAGAATGTGTTCACGAGTTTGTGGCATTGGACCGTCAGCTGCAGATACAACTAAGAAACCGCCGTCCATTTGAGCAGCACCCGTAACCATGTTCTTAACGTAGTCAGCGTGACCCGGACAGTCAACGTGTGCGTAGTGACGCAATGCAGTTTGGTATTCAACGTGTGCAGTATTGATTGTAATACCACGTTCTTTTTCTTCAGGAGCATTATCGATTGAATCGAATGAACGCATTTCTGAAAGACCTCTTTTTGCAAGTACCATAGTAATTGCAGCGGTCAAGGTTGTTTTACCGTGGTCAACGTGTCCAATGGTACCAACGTTAACGTGGGGTTTTGACCTGTCAAATTTTTCTTTTGCCATAACTCAAAGATTATTTTAATAATTAATTTATATGTTTTATAAAAGCTTACAAAGTTGAGCTGTTGATGAGAATTGAACTCGCGACCTCTTCCTTACCAAGGAAGTGCTCTACCACTGAGCTACAACAGCAGATTCAAGAGCTTGCGGCACGCTTGCCGGCATTGTTTTATTTTTGCTCTTTTCAGAGCGGAAGACGGGACTCAAACCCGCGACCCTCAGCTTGGAAGGCTAATGCTCTATCAACTGAGCTACTTCCGCAAATACAATTTGAAAATGTGTCAATTTGAAGATTTGAAAATATATCTTCAAATTTTCAAATCTTTTAATTTTCAAATTTTTTGTGGGCAGTGAAGGATTCGAACCTCCGAAGTCGAAAGACAGCTGAGTTACAGTCAGCCCCAGTTGGCCACTTTGGTAACTGCCCAAAATTTCAAAAGCAGTGCAAAGATACTTTTAAAAATCGGTACTACCAAACAATATTAGCCATTTTTACGGCTGTTGTTGCAGCTTCTACACCTTTGTTTCCATGAATTCCATCTGCCCGATCAAGTGCTTGTTGCATGGTATTGGTGGTAAGAACACCAAATACAACCGGGCAACCATTAATGCGAAGATTCAACTCAGTTATTCCATGGGTTACACTTTCGCAAACAAAATCAAAATGAGGTGTATCACCCTGAATAACACATCCAATTACAATTATTCCACTGTATTTATTTGTCAATTTCTCTTGAAGTCGTTTAGCTGCATAAGTCAGTTCAAAAGTTCCGGGAACATGAACAACTTTAATATTTTCGGGCTTTACTCCTACCAGTTCGAGTGTTTCTATTGCACCACGCAGCATTGCATGAGTTATTTGAGGATTCCAGTCGGCTACTGCAATAGCATAACGCTGTTTAGCCATTATTTCTTTATCGGGCATTAACTCAGCATTATACTGTGATAGATTCTGATATTTTGTTGCCATAATATTTAATTTTTGAATAAATTTAAAAAAGCTACCTCAATAAATTGAAGCAGCTTTCTTTATGTATATTTTTACAAGAACTATTTTTGAACGCGTGCTATATACTTATCAATATCAGAGGCTTCTGAGCTTTTTGGATATTTTTCCTTGATTTTTGTATATGCTTTTTCAGCTTTTTCAGGTTGACTTAATGTTTCGTAAATCAAGCCAAGTTTTTTCAGATAAACAGGACTTAATACTGCATTTTCTTTATCTGCAGCTTTTTCAAAATAACTGATTGCCTTTTCGTTTTCGTTCAGATTTACATAACAATCACCGGTCAGACCAAGGACTGAAACAGAGAAATAATTGTCATTGCTGCTGAACTGAGTCAGATATTTTATTGCATTTTCGTATTGTCCTAATTTGTAATAACAAATACCTGCATAGGCTGCAGCAAGTTTTCCGGATGGAGTAATGCTATATTGTGAGGCAATTTCTTTAAAACCAATGGATTGTACACCTTTACCTTCAAGAGCTACACGAAATGAATCAGTAGCAAATGCAGCCTGAGACTTTGTCATTTCATTTTCAGCTGCTATTTCGCGTTTATCAAGATAAAAGTTTTTAAATGATAATACCAATAATATTACAAGAATAATAGCTCCGACTCCGGTCAGAATCTGTTTTTGATATTTTTCGATAAACGCTTCAGTTGAAGTCAACGCGTGTTGTACATTTTCGAGTTCATTGTGTACTTTTTCTTCTTTCTTAGCCATAAAATATGAGATTATTTCTTTGTTAATTCGTTTTTTCACACAGAATTGCAAAAGTAGATAAATTCTTTCAGATTACGAAATTTTGAAAAGCTTTTTTTAATATGCTTTGTAACCAGCGTAATCTTAGCATTTGATATACAGGCAGAGTGATATATTTAACTTAAGATATTATTGTATTCTGAATAACGTAACTAATAAAACTGTATATTTGCATCAACGAACCGCATTGTTCTGAGATTGGAAAACTCAACGTTAAAAAATTAACGAGAAATGTCGGTTTTCAATGGCGGGCTGCGCCTTCGGGTATCCCATGCGGACGGCAGATTACAAAGAAAACCTACACCTCAAATCCTATTTATAGGAGTTTTCTCAACTAATGGCAATGCGGTTTTTGTATGCACCTACCTCTCAACACTTTGCAGTATTTCATACGCCTTTTCCACTGTTTTTACATCCGAAAATACCACTGAACGTCGTAGATTTTGTTCCCGAAGCTGGCACTGACGAGGATGTGAAGTCATATATTGAAGTAATCGGCCAAACGGTTCGGACTGATAATAAGGCGATTGTGGATTGGAAACTAAAAATGCGGTCATTCGTTCGTTTTTCAACACCAATTTTTCAATACCATATCGCATAGCCAGCCAACGTAAACGTACTACCTGAATCAAACTCTGACCTTCGGCAGGTATTTTTCCGAAACGGTCTTCAATTCGTTTGATAAATTCCTGCAATTCGTCTTCAGTTTCAATATTATCCAGTTCACGATACAAACTTATACGTTCCGAAACATTCTCAATATATTCCACCGAAAACATTACTTCCAAATCCGAATCTATCTGACAATCATTGACAAAAGCGTTTGAATTTTCATTTTCGTTTCGTTCGTCAGCATACAATTCGGCAAATTCTTCGTCTTTCAATTGATGAACTGCTTCATTCAGAATTTTTTGATAGGTTTCGTAACCCAAATCAGCTATAAAACCGCTCTGCTCAGCTCCCAGCATATTTCCGGCACCCCGAATATCCAAATCCTGCATAGCAATATTGAAACCACTTCCCAATTCTGCAAAAGTTTCTAAGGCCTGTAATCGTCGTCGGGCTTCGGGAGTCAATAAGCTCATTTCAGGTGCCATCAGGTAACAAAATGCCTTTCGGTTGCTGCGTCCCACACGTCCGCGCAACTGATGCAAATCGCTCAAACCAAAATTCTGAGCACTGTTTATAATAATTGTATTTACATTCGGAATATCAATGCCCGATTCAATAATTGTTGTGGCAACCAGCACATCGTATTCATAATCAATAAAATCCACAATAATTTCTTCCAGTTTATCGGCCGGCATTTGTCCGTGACCAACAGCCACACGGCAACCCGGAACGAGCCGTTTAATCAGATTTTCAATGATATAGATATTCTGAATACGATTGTTGATAAAGAAAACCTGACCGTTCCGATTCATTTCCAACTGAATAGCTTCCCGAATCACATCTTCATCAAATAAATGAATTTCAGTCTGAACAGGATAACGATTCGGTGGTGCAGTATTTATGATCGACAAATCGCGCGCTCCCATAAGCGAAAACTGCAATGTTCGTGGAATTGGCGTAGCTGTCATGGTTAACGTATCAACATTCACTTTCAGTTCCTTAAGCTTTTCTTTTACTGTTACTCCGAATTTTTGCTCCTCGTCAATAACCAGTAAACCTAAATCTTTGAATTTTATGCTTTTACCAACTAATTTATGAGTTCCAATGATAATATCAATATCGCCTTTTGCAAGTCGTTCCAACACTTCTTTTGTTTGATTTGAAGTTCGTGCCCGACTCAGGTAATCCACAGTTACCGGAAAATCTTTAAAACGGTCTTTAAAAGAATTATAGTGTTGAAGTGCCAACACGGTTGTTGGTACAAGAACTGCAACCTGTTTTCCATCCGTTGCAGCTTTGAAAGCCGCACGCATAGCCACTTCAGTCTTTCCAAACCCAACATCACCACACACCAGTCTGTCCATTGGCAGAACGGATTCCATATCTTTTTTTACATCAGCAGTAGCTTTTACCTGATCGGGTGTATCTTCGTAAATAAACGATGCCTCCAGTTCCTGTTGTAAATAGCTATCGGGCGAATACTGAAATCCATGTTCTGCTTTACGCTTAGCATAAAGCTTAATCAGCTCACGTGCAATGTCTTTGACCTTCGATTTGGTTCGCTCTTTCAATCGTTCCCATGCTCCTGAACCGAGTTTATTGATCCGTGGCGCTTCGCCTTCTTTGCCTTTATATTTGGATATACGATGCAACGCGTGTATACTTACAAAAATAATATCATCATCTTTGTAAGTAAGCTTCACCATTTCCTGCATTTTGCCGTTTACATTGGTGCGAATTAATCCTCCAAACTTTCCCACACCATGGTCGACATGCACCATATAATCGCCTATCTGAAACTGATTCAGCTCTTTAAGCGTCATCACCACTTTACCCAGACGGGTTTTATCGGTTTTGAGCTGGTATTTGTGGAAACGATCGAAAATCTGATGGTCGGAATAACAAACCAGCGACAAATCATGGTCGATAAAACCTTCGTGAAGTGTATTTTTTATGGGTTGAAAACTTAACTCATCGCCTCTGTCAGCAAAAATGGCCGTTATACGGTCGGTTTGCTTCACACTATCACTCATTATATACAACTTGTATCCTTCAACGATTTTTTGATGGAGATTTTCGGCAACCAGATCAAAGTTCTTATGAAATATCGGTTGGATTGAAGTTTTAAATATTATTGTTGTATTATGCCTAAAATAAGTCTTTTCGCCCCATTCAATTTTACGAAACTTTTCAACCTGATCTATAAAATCATCACCCGAAATATGCGTTTTATTCAAATGTGGAGTTTGATGACCGGTTTCAT
>CAIQOG010000627.1 GCA_903873355.1 uncultured Bacteroidales bacterium | reverse complement strand
TCCTGTTCCTTCGCTCACGAAAACACGAGCAACAGCCGCTTTTCTTCTTCCTAAGGCATTTATTACTTCCATACTTATTATTTAAGTGAGTTTAAATCGATTTGTTTTGGTTGTTGAGCTTGCATGTTGTGTTCTGCACCTGCAAAAACATACAAATTACCCAATAATACTGCTCCTAAACGGTTTTTAGGCAACATACCTTTTACAACCTTTTTAATCAGTTTTTCAGGGCTTTTTTCCATCAATTTAGCAGGAGTAATTTCGCGTTGTCCACCCGGATAGCCTGTGTGGCTAAGGTAAATGCGATCATTCCATTTATTACCTGTTAATTGAACTTTGTCTGCATTGATAATAATCACATTATCGCCACAATCAACGTGAGGAGTAAAACTTGGTTTGTATTTTCCGCGCAAAAGTTTTGCAACTTTCGTGCCCATACGTCCCAATACCAAATCGGTAGCATCCACAACTACCCATTCTTTCTGCGCCGTAGCTTTGTTGGCAGAAATGGTTTTATAACTTAACGTATCCACTTTATAAAAATGTTTTTTAATTAATAATTAAGTCGTTTTACTTGTTTCAATCTTATTTTGGAAGAGGCTAATCGGCACAAAATAGGATATTTACACTCAATAAATCGATCTTTTATATTGTGATAATAAACGGACTGCAAAAATACTCTTTTTCTTTGGATTACCAAACACCTTGAACATCTTTTTTTTAATGTGTAATTTTCTCGGTTTTTACACCCTGTTTTTAACCTGAAAATTACTATGTTTGCAACATGAAAAAGTTAGAGTTTGAATTCTACAAACAAGATGCAGTGACAGTTGCCGAAAAATTACTCGGTAAAATTTTGGTTCGTGTATGGGATGATGGAACCATTAGTCGCTACCGTATTACCGAAACAGAAGCATATCTGGGTGAAGAGGATAAAGCTTGTCATGCCAGCAAGGGACGAACTCCGCGCACCGACATTATGTATTCCGAAGGTGGAAAAGTGTATGTTTATCTTATTTATGGTATGTACTGGATGTTGAATATAGTTACAGGAGCTGAAAATCATCCTCAGGCAGTTTTGATTCGCGGCATAGACAACATCATTGGTTCGGGTAAGGTAGGACGTGAACTAAAAATAGATAAAAGTTATAATGGCGAAGATTTACTCAATTCCAACCGTTTTTGGCTTGAAGATGCTCCCAATGTTAGTTCTTTTAAAACTGCTCCACGTGTTGGTATTGATTATGCCGGTGACGAATGGAAAAATAAACCGTGGAGATTTATACTAAAATAAAAAAGTCCGGCTGAATCTCTTCTCAGAAATTCAGCCGGATTTGTTTTATCCTAAATTGATAATCATCAACTATTTGATTAATTTTTGAACTTTAATGAATGGTTTGCGTTAAGCTGAAAACATAATTGTAACAATTACAATTATCTCAAAAGTTTCTTAACACAAAATAGTCATGAAAAAATTAATAATTTCTTTATTTCTTATTTTTAATATCATTGCAGTAAATGCAGGCAAACTCAAAGGAAAAATAAGTAAACCTGGCGATAATGGTATGATTAGCGTCTCCTTAAATGGAAATGGTGGAACAACATTGTCATCAGGCGTGTCGAATGCATTTAGTTTCAATCCAAATGCAGGAATTGAAGTGTTGTGGGGAAATTTCGGATTAGGTTTGGATGCCAGCACATTTAGCAGCATGCCTGATTTTGATTTCAATAATTATATTGCGCCATTAAAATCGTTGGATTTTCTATCGGTTTCAGGTTCAAACACCAACTGGAGAAGTACTTCCATAACGTTTGGACCATCCTACACTATTCCACTTGGAATTTCAAAACCAATACCGGGAGTCGGAATAGTGGTAAAAAAGAATAAACCGGGAGCTGCTATTACCCTATCCATAAAGGGTGGCCTTACCTTCAATGAAACTCCGGATTTTTCGGTAATCGTCAACTCCACTCAAAAGAAAATTGCTTTTTACACCCCTTCTGCTGATTACCAAAAAACTGCATTGACAATAAAGCCAAGTGTTGCTTTCAGTTACTGGTTTTCTGAAAATGTAGCTGTAAGAGCCAATATGCAATATGCTATACAAACTGGTCAAACAGCATTTGCTACAGGCTATAAAGATTTAGCGAATGTAAGTCTGGCAACTCCCTTGTCGCCGGATCAATTCAATAAAAATATCTCTACAGCACCCAATATATCCACAAGCACTGTTGGCCCTGATAAATATCTGAGTTTTGGAGTTGGGTTAACATATTGTTTTGCCAGAAAAGGATGGGATGGATCAGTTAAAGGTGGTAAAATCGAACGTAAAGGCTGGGACGGAAGTGTAAAAGGAAACGTTTCTGAAAAAAAAGGGATTAATGAAAATGGATTGAAAAAAAATGATGCGGAATATGTTATGACTGATACTGAAGTAAAAGCTATTGCAGAAACATTAGTCAATATGCGAAAAGGTTGGGATGGTTCTGTAAAAGGGACTAAAGTGGAAACCATAGCCAATACAGATGTAAAATCCATTGCTGAAACATTGGTCAATTTAGCCAGAAAAGGATGGGATGGTTCTATAAAAGGAAATAAGGCCGAATTTGTAGCCAGCGAAGCCGACTTAAAGTCAGTAACTGAAACTTTAGTCAACATACGTAAAGGCTGGGATGGCTCCATAAAAGGAAACAAAGCTGACTATGTGGCAAATGACGCTGAGGTAAAAGCTATTGCTGAAACATTGGTCAATTTGCGAAAAGGTTGGGATGGATCAGTTAAAGGTGGAAATAAAATTTCAAATACATTAAAAACAAAACACGACACAGTGAAAAATTCGGTTGGGAATATCAGATAAATCAAAATATATATAAAACTAACTCCGGCTGAATCTCTTCTCAGAAATTCAGCCGGAGTTTTTTAAAAATTAAATTTCAAACAGCTTGAAGTAAGCAATAAATGCCTCTAACTGCGTATAATTAAGCACCTTTGAAGAATGTATATAGAATCAACAAAGTCAGTATTGTGCCGGTAAGCACTGCGAAGAAACCAAATAAGCGCAAGATAATTTCTAAAAATAAATTACCTGGTTTTTCTGCTTCAAACTCTTCTAATCTTCCTTCTTCCTGATAACGTTTCAATTGATCACCACGTTCTTCAATCATTTCTTCTTCAGTAATCTGGCCATTAAAAATCACAAAATCCATCGGGAACTTTTCAGCTCTTAAATGTGTATTAAAGAAGTGAATGGTAAATATAAATCCTACTGCCAATAAGGCTTCATCGGAATGAACTATGGTGGCAATATTGAAAACCCAACCCGGCATAAATTTACCGAAAAATTCTGGTGCCCAAAGTATTAACCCACTTGAACCAATAATTGCGACACCCCAGAATACTGCCATGAAATCAAATTTCTCCCAGTAAGTCCATCTATCAAAGATTGGTTTTGGTCCTTTGAAGAAAAACCATTTAAACATAGCTTTAATATCACGTAAATCCTTTAAATTAGGGAATAGAGAATCTGGTCCAAATAGCCGTTTCCAAAATGATTCATTTGAATTTTTCTTGTCGAATAAGAAACGCATACTCATAAATAATGTTACAAAGAAATATCCGAAAGTAACAATTGCACCTATTCTATGAATGATACCGGCTGTCTGAACACCTCCTATTGCATCCATTATGGCTTTTCCCCAGGTTGTGTAGTTAAACTTCAATGGAAGCCCTGTTACGGCTAAACCAAGAAAACTGGTTATTACAAAAAGGTGGAGTATAATATGAAGGGTTCTAAATCGCTTATATACCTTGTTCTTTGCCTTCTTAGATGAGTGTTTAGAATTCATAAAGAGTTCATTATTTCTGTTTTTGGTTTTTTCAACAAAACCTCTGAAAGCCCATAACAATGAATGAAGCCAGAAAAACAGGAAAGTTACTCCCATTAAGCCATTCATAAAGATGGTTACCCAAAAAAGTGATGGATTTTTTTCATGATTCATTGGTTCTGCATGTGGCAGATATTTGGCAAATCCTGCTGTAGCATTAGTATGGCATTTCCTACAGGTATTTTGCACATTTGCAGCATTTACGGTTGAATGTTTATCGTTTTCAGGTAAAATATTATGAGCACTATGACAATCGGCACATCCGGCAACCCGCTCTGGATATCCCAACCTTATGTTTTTACCATGGTAACTTTCAAAATAAGTTTTTGTGGCAATGTTTGTAACATGATTTTTTTGCATCATTTTCTCATTGCCATGACATTTCAAACAAGCCTGTGTGTGAAATGTACGACCTTCGGACATATTATCAATTCTTTTAATACCGTGTAGTCCATGACAATCGGTGCAGGTTGCAGCATCTTTATTTCCGTTAAGCAATGATTTATAATGAATTGAATTAAAGTATTCTTTTTGCTTTGAATGGCATTGAACACATAATTTAGCTGCTTCTATCTTATTTTTTTTGATTGATTTGATCGTATGAATTTCGGCATGACATTCATAGCAGTGAACAGTAAGTCGTTTCGAATTATGAACACTATTATGATATTCATTGCTTATCGTTGAGTGGCAGGAAGCACAATCCATTGGTTTGTATGATGCAATACAGGCTTTTTTGTCCGGCAATAAGCTTTTATTGGACTGTTTGCCATCAATAATGTGACAAGCCGTACAGTTTAAAGATTTATGCACCGAAGCATTGTAACCTTCAGTTGAAACATGACTTTGATGACACTTCAAACATTCCGAATTTGTTGGATTTGTTGAAAGTGATTGTGCCGACAGTGTCGTTGATGTAAATAGAATGACAAGGCAACAAATAATTTCTAATGTCGTTGATAATTTTTTCATAAAAAATTCATTTTTAATTAACCACAAAGTCCACCACCATGTTTCTTACAACTTATTTTTATCTTAGGTGTAAACGTATCCTTCGGAAACAATTCCAAAATGTCGGAAGGCGGTGAAGACAAATTTATTGGTTTACCATGTATTTTCAAATTCCCAAATAATTTCGCCCAATTTTGTAAACCTTCATCAAGAATATAAACATTCACAACTCCCTGTACTTTAAGGTATTGCCATGCTTTGATTGATTCTTCATTTTTATCAGCAATTAGTATAACTACGCCATTTGCCGGTAACTGTGCATATTCTGACACTAATTTTGGGTTTAAGAGGTCGTTTAAATTCAGATTGATAGAACCAAAAATATGAAATGTTTGATATGCCGTGACCGGTCTTAAATCAATTGCTATCAACTTTATACTGGCATCATTGTTCGTTTTTACATATTCTAAAGGGTGAATAAAAACTGCCTTTGACGTTAATTGTTCGGAGTATTTACTTTCCATCATTTTCCATTTCCGAATTGGGTCGGGTTGACCAATAACCAAAATTACAATTGCTGTTAGGATTAAAACGATGGATGAAAAAATATAAGAGCGTTTGGTAATTTTCCACGACCAGGGTTCTCCGGTTTCTTTTTTTCTGAAATATTCTTCTGTTTTTTCTGCCCCGTAAAAAAATACAAGTGCCAATAATGTAACTCCAAGTACTGTAGCTCCGATAGACCAATCTAACCAATCAGAAACCAGGTAACGTCCTTTGTATGACGAATACCATAAATCCTCAAAATTTTTTATTGACTCACCAAAAATACCTGCACCAATAACAGTCCCCGAAAGGAATACAAAACCATCAATTTTAAGACTTGCAGCAGAAACCAATGAAGTGCCCGGACAATATCCACCAATGACAAATCCAACGCCCATAATAAGCCCTCCGATAATACCGGGCCATAAGTATGTTTCATTCACCACTAACTGCGAAAAATCCAATATACCAATGCTGGAAGATAAAAATATTAAAAGACAAGCCACTAATATTCCCGTAAACATGGTCTTTAAAACAGTCATATCCTTCAAATAAAACTGAGCAGCCAGTCGACGTGAATCGCCAAATCCGGCAATTTCCAATGCAAAACCAAATCCGGCTCCTATTAAAAAGAATACCAAATATCCAAGCGGTTTGCCTAAATCAGCT
>CAIQOG010000626.1 GCA_903873355.1 uncultured Bacteroidales bacterium | reverse complement strand
TTAATGTCGGATGCTGTATTTAATGGAAATGGTTTTGATGGTTCTAATTATACAAGTTTCACGATAAAAACACCGATAAAGAAAACCAAAGCTCCTAATTAATACTATTTGGAATTCAGATAAATACAATAATAAGTTTATAAAGTCAGATTGTAAATTCTGACTTTTTTTATGCAATAAATACCAAAAAAAATTAAAACCACTTCATAACATATAGTTTTAGTGTATTTTTATGCACTCAAAAAAAATATAATTTAAACATGAAGAAAAACATTTATTTTATCGCTTTAATGAGTTTTATTGCTCTGAACGGTTTCTCTGCTAATACTTTTATTCGCTGGGGAAGTACCGGTGACCCACTGAACGGACTTACTGTAACCTGGAAGAATACAGGAACAACCGACCAGATTAAATGGGGACTGACAAATACCTACGAAAAGGGAACATTTACACCCGTAAAGCGCACAGCCTATACCGGAAACTTTTTTGATTACACATTTCCGACAATGACTGCTGCAACAACCATTCATTATCAGATATATGATTCATCCACTTCGACCTGGAGTGCCGATTTAACTTACCAAACTTCCACCACCGACCCGGTTAATAATAATTTCTCATTTTTGGTTTTGGGAGATAGTCGTGATAATATGACAGTTTGGCAAACAGTTGCAAATTTGGCTAAATCTAAAAATACTGATTTTGGCTTGTTTTCAGGTGATGTGGTTGGAAATTCAGGCACAGGTTCACTTTGGGATAGCTGGTTTTCAAGTGGTACAAATCTGCTGAGTAAAAAGTTGATTTATCATTGCGAAGGAAACCATGACAGCAATGCAAATGGTAATGAAGCAACATTTTTAACGCAGTTTATTCTGCCCAATAATAAACAGTATTATTCTTTCAATTACGGAAATGCTGTTTTTATTGTCCTTAATTCAGAAGTTCCTTCAAATACAACTCAGTTGAGTTGGTTGAAAACAACTCTGGCTGCCAATACCGATAAAATGTGGAAAGTGGTTATGTTTCACAAACCGTTTTATACCATTGGTACACATGCTGCAGACATGACAAGTTACAAAAGTACCTGGTGGAAAGCATTTGATGATTATGGTGTAGATTTAATTTTCAATGGTCACGACCACATGTATGAACGTTCAAAACCAGTCAATCTCAATGTAAGTACAACAGCTCCTGTTTCAACGTATGGAAGCGGCGCAACGCAGGGTCGATGTCAGATTGTGTGTGGTGGCTCCGGCGCTCCATTGTATACCGGAACGATTACTAATATGATTGATAAATATTCAAGCACATATCATTTTTGCAAGATAAATGTTGTAGGGAATACTCTTACTGATTCAACCTTCGATTCAACCGGAAAACTTATTGATACTTTTGTGCTTCAAAAAACGGCGACCGGTGTTTCACAGCCTGTACAGACTTTCCATCAGATAGATGTAATTCCTAATCCGAATAATGGCCAATTCCAGTTGAAATACGTTTCGGAACAAAACGGGAAAGTAAATCTTAGAATTTTGGATTTAAATGGAAAAGAATATAAAAGATTTGTTGTTGATAAATCTGAATCAGAATTCAACTATAATTTGTTATGTAAAAAGCTTCCTAAAGGTCTTTATAGCGCCGAAGTTTGTTTAAATAACCAAACTGATCATGTTCTTTTTATTGTGAAATAACTGTTCTCTCTGATTTTAAATGAAAAGTCCTGAGAACTTTGGTTTTCAGGACTTTTTTATGATTCAAAATCAGGATTAGATTCTTGCTTTAATGGCTTTTGTTTCGGCTTCGAAACCAGGTTTTTCGAGTAAAGCAAACATGTTTTTCTTGTAAGCTTCAACGCCTGGTTGGTCGAATGGATTCACTCCCAATAAATATCCACTGATACCACAGGCTTTTTCGAAGAAATAAAGTAATTCTCCCAGGTGATATTCGTTCAACTTTGGCAATTCGATTTTTAAATTTGGCACGCCACCATCGATATGAGCAATCATAGTTCCAAGTTCAGCCATTTTATTTACTTCGTCTACGCGTTTTCCGGCAAGGAAATTCAAGCCGTCTAAGTTACTTTCGTCGTTAGGGAAAATCTTGGTGTTGTTGCTTTCTTTGATAGAAATAACTGTTTCAAAAATGCTGCGTTCGCCTTCCTGAATCCATTGACCCATAGAGTGTAAATCGCTTGTAAAATCAACAGATGCAGGAAAAATACCCAGATTGTCTTTTCCTTCGCTTTCGCCGTAAAGTTGTTTCCACCATTCTGCAACAAAGTGCATTTTTGGATGGAAGTTTACCAGAATTTCTATTTTTTTGCCTGATTTGTAAAGTTCATTACGAATTGCAGCATATTGAGCAGCCGGATTTTCTTCAAACGAAGTTTCAAGTCCGCATTTCTTTTCCATGCATACAGCTCCGGCAACTAACTGACGGATGTCAAAACCTGCAACGGCAATAGGCAATAAACCTACCGGAGTAAGCACTGAGTACCGACCACCGATATTATCTTCAATTACATACGTTTTGTAGCCTTCCTGAACGGCCAGTGTACGCAATGCACCACGTGCTTTATCGGTTACACCTACGATTAGTTTTTGAGCTGCTGCTTTTCCTTGCTGTTGTTCCAACTGAGTTTTCAGCAGGCGGAATGCCAGCGCAGGTTCGGTGGTAGTTCCCGATTTTGAAATAGATATGATTCCGAATTTCTTGGTTTTCAACAGTTCCTGAAGCTCAAACAGATAATCTTCACCAATGTTTTGTCCGGCATAAACCACAACAGGTGCTTTGCGTTGAGTTAGCAGCCAGTCGAAACTGTTTGAAAGTGCGTCAATAACTGCTTTGGCACCAAGGTAGCTTCCTCCGATACCAATTACAACCACCACTTCGCAATTGTCGCGCAGAATTTTGGCTGTGTTTTCAATGTCGCTCAAAAATGCCTCATCAAGTGAAGACGGAAGGTTCAACCAACCCAAAAAGTCACTTCCTTTTCCGGTTCCTGCATGTAAACTTGCATTTGCCTCATTTACTTTGCTTTTATAAGCAGCTACAGCCTGTTCAGAAACAAACCCGAATGCTTTGTCGATAGATAATTTGATAGTTTCCATAATTTTTTTTATAATAGTTTGATATATTGCTTTTTATTTCTCTTCTGCCAACTATAAACTACGGACTATAAACTACTTCAGTTTATCCGATAATTTCCTGATTTCCATAATTGGCGAACAGCGGTTATAGAGAATTTCGTAAATTGAATCAACGATAGGCATATTTACATGGTATTTTTCGTTGATTTCGTGAATGGTTTTTGTAGCGTAATAACCTTCAGCAATCATTTCCATTTCTAATTGAGCTGTTTTTACCGAATAACCTTTGCCTATCATAGTTCCAAACATGCGGTTACGGCTGAATTTTGAATAGGCAGTTACCAGTAAATCTCCTAAATATGCCGGTTCATTGATATCGCGATGTTGAGGGTTAATCGCGTTGCAAAAGCGACTAATTTCTTGTATAGCATTCGATATTAAGACGGCCTGAAAATTGTCGCCATATTTCAGTCCATGGCAAATACCTGAAGCAATTGAATAAATATTCTTCATAACGGATGAAAATTCAATTCCTGTCACATCGTCACTTATCGATGTATGAATAAAATTTGTTGTGAACCGTTGTGCAAGCAATCGTGCAATATCGCGCGAACTGCTGGCAATTGTCAGATAAGAAAGTCTCTCCAGAGCCACTTCTTCAGCATGACATGGACCGGCCAACACGGCAATATTGTCTTTTGGTACATTGTAAATTTGTTCAAAATAATCTGAAATAATCAGATTTTCATCCGGAACAATACCTTTAATGGCCGATATAAGCATCTTATTGTCCAACTTACGTTTCAGTTTCTTCAGGTGCTGTTTTATAAACGGCGACGGCATGGCGAAAACAAGAATATCCGACGTACGAACCACCTTGTTTATATCGCTTGTAAAATGAATGCGATCGGTATCAAAACTCACTCCCGTGAGGTACGATGGGTTTTTACTTTGACGGATAAACTCGTCAATCTGATCCTGACGACGCATATACCAGTTTATTTCGCTGGAATTTGTGAGTAAAATTTTGGCGATAGCTGTTGCCCAGCTACCTCCGCCTAAAACCGCTATTTTGCTTCTTTCGTTAATCATATGACCCCTGACCCCTAAAGGGGAATTAGAATGTTCTGTTATTAAGTATCTTACTGTTCAAATCCAAACAAATATTTCTTTCTCCCCTTTAGGGGTTGGGGGTAATCCATTTTTCTACTTCCTCTTTTGTCGGATTGGTCAGTTCGAGTTTGTGTTTTTTGTTGTAACCGCAAATATCCTGATGGAACTTGTTAGGATTTAATCCTTTCAATCCATCCACAGTCAGAATTCCCGTTTTCATAATCACTTCAGCCCATTCGGCAGGAATACCCAGCTCAATGAATTTTTCAGGTCCGTCTTTCTTTACAGCTTTTTCGGGTTTCATCTGCGGGAAGAAAAGTACTTCCTGAATGGCAACCTGACCGGTCATCAACATTACCAGACGATCCATACCAATACCCATACCCGATGTTGGAGGCATACCGTATTCAAGCGAGCGCACAAAATCCATATCGATAAACATGGCTTCGTCGTCGCCCTTTTCGCTTAGTTTTAGTTGTTCCTGAAAGCGACCCAGCTGGTCAATCGGGTCGTTGAGCTCAGAATAAGCATTGGCCAGTTCTTTGCCGTTTACCATCAATTCAAAACGTTCGGTTAGTTCCGGATTGTCGCGGTGACGCTTGCAGAGTGGCGACATTTCACGTGGATAATCAGTGATAAAGGTTGGTTGAATATAATTTCCTTCGCACTTTTCGCCGAAAATTTCGTCAATCAGTTTGCCTTTTCCCATGGTTTCGTCGGCCTCGATATGCAGTTGTTTGCAAACTTCCCGCAGTTGCACGTCGTCCATTCCGTTGATATCTATGCCGGTAAATTCTTTTATAGAATCTATCATGCTGATACGTTTGAATGGCGTTTTAAAGCTGATAACGTTTTCGCCAACGGTAATTTCGTTTGTTCCGTTCACGTCCATACAAATTTTTTCAATCATGTTTTCGGTGAAAGTCATCATCCAGTTGTAGTCTTTGTAGGCTACATATATTTCCATGGCGGTAAATTCAGGATTGTGTGTGCGGTCCATACCTTCGTTGCGAAAGTTTTTGGAGAATTCGTATACACCTTCAAAACCACCTACTATCAGTCTCTTAAGGTACAATTCGTCAGCCACACGCAGGTAAAGTGGCATGTCCAGCGCATTGTGATGCGTGGTAAATGGACGTGCAGCTGCACCACCGGGAATTGATTGCAGAATCGGAGTTTCTACTTCAATATATCCTTCAGCATTGAAATAATCGCGCATCGACTGATATACTTTAGTGCGTTTTAGGAAAATATCTTTTACGCCTTCGTTTACCACAAGGTCTACGTAGCGCTGACGGTAGCGTTGTTCAGGATCTTCGAATGCATCGAAAGCCACACCATCTTTATATTTTACAATAGGTAGCGGTTTTAGCGCTTTGCTCAATACGGTCAGTTCCTGAGCATGAACGCTTATTTCGCCCATCTGAGTGCGGAACACGAAACCTCTGATGCCGATAAAGTCGCCAATGTCAAGCAGTTTCTTGAAAACGGTGTTATACATTTCTGGTTGTGCTTCGGTGCTGATGTCATCTCGACTCACATACACCTGAATCCGGCCTTTTGAGTCCTGAAGTTCCATAAACGAAGCTTTTCCCATAATGCGGCGGCTCATAATACGTCCGGCTATGCATACAGGTTTTCCACTCTCTTCGTCCTTGAATTCGGCTTTTATATCGGTTGAAAATGCATCGGTTGGATACAGTGCGGCAGGGTAGGGGTCAATACCCAAATTGCGGAGTTCGGT
>CAIQOG010000625.1 GCA_903873355.1 uncultured Bacteroidales bacterium | reverse complement strand
ATATGTATTCGGTGAAACACAAGAGATTTCACCGCCAAATACAAAGACTGAAGCCCCGGATTGCAATCCCGTAATGAAAGTTTGGTTCAAAAATAGTTGAGGCATATATCCCCCGTTACCCGCATTCGTATTCTGAATTGGTGCGTGAAAAATGGTATCAAAGCCGACTTTACCCCACCAATAATTCTCGTGCCAGCTACCAACATTATCCACCAGACCTGAAATTTTAGCACCAGTCATAAGTGCAATTTCTTCTTCCTGTGAATATTGAGTATTATTTTTATTGCAGGGAATATAAATTGATTTGTACTTATTTATAAAGGCAGTATTCATTCTGTCGGTAACTACTCTTCCTGATTTTTGAACCCCCAACAAATCATCCCAATTCCAATTTTGGAAATCGTTGAAAACTCCTTCAATAAAAACCTTACCGTATTTTCCACAAAGCATAATACAACGATTATAATACTCTGCCTCCATTTTTCCTCGATTACCATAAGACCAAGTAGTTTCACCGGCCACTACACCTCGCACGTGCGAGAAATTCTTCAGACAGTATTCAACTTGAGCCAATGGAAGGTAATTCTGAACTGGTTTATCCGGTCCACCAGTCTCTAAGGTAATATTAATCCCTAGCGCATCCAACCTGCTAATGAAATCTAAAAAATCAGCTTGACCAGCGTAGTTCCCCCAATTGTCCATCCCTGCAACATTTAATACCACATAAGGTCTTATATCGGTAGGAATGTAGCCCCATATTTTAGGCCAAAGCTGAAGAGTAGTGCCGCAATCTCGCTCAACATGCCACATATCCAAAGTAAATAATGGATTATCCTTGCTAATGGGCTGAACAGGAGGCGTTAATGCCGAATTACTGACCACCGTAAATTGATTTGTAACAGACCAATCTGTATTTGAGGTATCTCCGGTTCTGATTCGCCAGTAGTAAGTACCCGGTAACAAACGAGTCATGGAGAAAAACGACCATTGAAGGCAGTTGCTAAACGTTGCCTTCGTGGTAGCCGACATCACATCATCATTAATCTGATTGGGACTATCTGTTAAGGTATCAATTACCAAAGTAGAAAAATTGATATCTTTTGCCACTTGTAGCTTGTAGGTGAGCACACCCAGTTGTGTGTACCATTTAAAACTGACCCCTACATCCTCCAGTGTCCAACCGTTTAAGGGGTGTAGTACCTGTACTATGGCTGCGTGTAAAGATCCTAAGCAAACAAAATAGAAACATAAAATAAACTGCGTTTTCTTCATTGTATTTAACAATTATTTATTTTGTCAAATGTACTTATTCGTCAATTTTAAACGGATCGTTATACAATACCCTTTGCTTCTCCAGTTCTACCCGCATCTCAGTTAATTGTTTGCTGAAATCCTTATTTTCGGCTAGGTTAATCATCTCATTCGGGTCGTTTTTCAGGTTAAAGAGCTGGGTATTCCGAATGCCTTTTGCGGTGCGATACTCAATCAGTTTCCAGTCACCTTTCCGTACAGCGCGTTGATAATCACGGTATGAAAAATACATGACCTCTCTTTTAGCAGTCTTCTTTCCAAGTAGGGGAATGCCCTGAACCGTAGCAGGAATTGAAGTTCCAACAAAATTACACAGCGTTGGGAAGATATCGAACAGGTAAGCATTATCGGTGTTTATTGTTCCTTTAGTCAAGCCTTTTCCCACAAAAATCAAAGGCACTTTGATACTGGGCTCGTAGAGGTTTTGTTTTCCCAACAAACCATGTTGACCAAGCGCCAGCCCATTATCGCCCGTAAATACAATAATGGTATTTTCATACAAACCTTTCTCTTTCAAAGCATTGATGATATTTCCGATTTGCTCATCGAGATGAGTCATCATGGCATAATAATTCCGAATCTCTATTTTTATGGCACT
>CAIQOG010000624.1 GCA_903873355.1 uncultured Bacteroidales bacterium | reverse complement strand
TCAATACCATGTCGGAGAACTGATAAAATTGATTACACGTTCACTTTCAATCCGCAGGGAAAAACTTATGAACGGGTTCAGATTGCAGGTCAAATGAACGACTGGACAGCATCACGTACACCGGATTTGAAACTGAATAACAAAGGTTTATACGAAGTTACATTGAATCTTAGTCCTGGTTCTTATCTATATCAGTTGACACTTGATGGCACTCAGAATTCCGACCCAACCAACCCGAACAAAGTGGACAATGGTTATGGGAAGTTTAATTCTATTTTACAGGTGAAAGGTAATGGTGAAAAGTTTCCGCGCCTATTTACGAAACGTTTTTTCAGTTCTACAGTGAAGCTTACAAGTCAGAATGACGTGAAAAACGTTTTTGTTTACTGGCAAAATTTTCTACTTCCGGTGGAACTGGTAAAAATAAAGAATGGAAAAGTCATTTTTCATATTCCTGCCGAAGCTTCAAATCTTGAACGTTCGTACATTCGGGTATGGGCAAGCAACGAATTCGGAGTGAGCAACGATTTACTTATTCCACTTCAAAATGGCAAAGTCCTTACTGATGCCAAACAAATTACCCGTGAAGACAAACAAGCTCAAATAATGTATTTCGCATTGGTTGATCGATTCAAAAACGGAGATAAATCGAATGACCATCCCATGAATCGTCCCGATGTGAATCCAAAAGTAGATTACTGGGGCGGTGATTTAACCGGGATCAAACAAACCATTGACAATGGTTATCTGAAAAATTTGGGAGTAAACACTTTGTGGATTTCTCCTGTGAATCAGAATCCGACTGAACCTTATGGATTTTACAAACCAATGAATACTAAATTCTCAGGATACCACGGTTACTGGCCTGTTTCATCGTCGAAAGTTGATTTTCGTTTCGGTACAAACAAAGAATTCAAGAATCTGATTGAAGACGCTCACCAAAATAACATCAACGTTTTGCTGGATTATGTTGCTCACCACGTTCACGTGGAACATCCGTTTTACAAACAACATCCTGAATATACTACTTCACTTTATTTGCCGGATGGCACCCTGAACACCGAAAAATGGGACGAACACCGACTCACAACATGGTTTGATACTTTCATGCCAACGCTTGACCTTGGTAATCCGAAAGTTGTAGATATGATGACTGATTCGGCTATGTTCTGGCTAAAGGAATTCAAACTGGATGGTTTCCGACATGACGCAACTAAACATATTACCGAAGAATTCTGGCGTGAACTAACGCTGAAAATCAAGAAAACAAACAAAGGTAAAAACCTTTATCAGATTGGCGAAACCTATGGAAGTCCTGAACTAATAAGCAGTTATTTGACTACCGGAATGCTTGATGGTCAGTTTGATTTCAATGTGTATGATATTGCAAACACTACCTTTGCAGGAGTGGGTGGAAGTGACTTTTCGCAGGTTCAAACAGTTTTGAATTCGAGTTTGTACATTTATGGAGGTCATAATCTGATGGGAAATATATCAGGGAACCATGACAAACCTCGATTTATGGCGTTGGCTTCACACGATTTGAAATTTGGTGAAGATTCTAAAGCTGCAGGTTGGCAACGCGAAATTGGTATAACTGATTCGACCGCATACGATAAATTACTACTTATGCACACTTTCAATATGACTATTCCCGGTATTCCGGTAATTTTCTATGGAGATGAAATAGGGCTAACCGGTGCCAATGACCCGGACTGCCGCAGGATGATGAAATTTGATGGTTTGAACAAACGAGAAGCAAATTTATTAAAGAATGTTACAAAATTAACGCATTTACGGAGCGATAATCCGGTGTTGATTTATGGTGATTATATCAACATTCAGACAACCAAAGACAGTTGGGTATATGCACGAAAATACTTTAAATATGAAGCAATAATTGTTATCAACAATTCTTCAAAAACAAAAACTATAGAGGCTCAATTACCGGAAACTCTGAAAGGAAGACACTTAACATCAACCTTCAATCATAGTTTTGAGATTTCAAGTCATAAGATTTCTATTGAATTACCTG
>CAIQOG010000623.1 GCA_903873355.1 uncultured Bacteroidales bacterium | reverse complement strand
GCCACTTTCTTTACCGGACAGCCAAAATTGATATCGATAATATCAGGCTTTGCTTCGGCTGCAATGCGCGCTGCTTCAGCCATTGCCTGGGGATCCCGACCATAAATCTGAATAACCACAGGACGTTCTTCCTCGTAAATGTTCAGTTTTTGCTGCGTGCGGTTTACGCTTCGAATCAATGCTTCCGACGAAACAAATTCGGTATAGACCATATCCACTCCAAAACGCTTACAAAGCAAACGGAATGCAGGATCGGTTACATCCTCCATGGGCGCCAGAAAAAGTGGTTTTTCAGGGAATTCTATATTGGCTATTTTCATGAGTAAACAAAATTGGAGTGCAAAGGTAGGAAATTTTCCAGAGTTCTATATTTTGAATTGGTTTATCTATCTTTGCAGTTGAATTTTAGCTCAATCAGTATGAAAAGAATAATTCTGATTTTATGCGTTATTAGTATCCTGCAAGGTATTTATGCTCAAACCATTAAATACTCCACAGCCTGGTTTGGTCCGAATGCAAATCCGGTACCGGAGTTTACCGATGCACGTATTCCGGCTAAAACAACTATCAGTTTAATGGGTGATTATTACTTTGGAAATGGCGACCAAACTACAAACGGCTATGTAAAACTGGAAGTTCCTCTCCTACCCGAGCGTGTTTCGCTGAAAATCTGGTCTACAGTTTTGGAACATTTCAACACCACCGATGCATTGATGCTACAGCGCGGAGCTTCAACATCCAGCGGTTTTGAGGGTGGTGATGTATATGTTCAGACACGAATTCGCCTGCTGAAAGAACAAAATTGGCTTCCGGGCATTATATTGAACAGTACGTTGAAATCTGCTTCGGCTAAAACTGTAAAAAGTCGGCGTTATTTCGATACACCGGGCTATTATTTCGATGCGGAAATTGGAAAATCTTTTTATACCAAAAGCAAATTTATCAGCGAAATGCGTCTGGTTGGAAATGTGGGATTTATGTGCTGGGAAACAACCAACAGCACACAGGATGACGCCACCATGTACGGCGGAAAACTGATTATCGGCAATCCTGATTGGAAACTTGAAAATACGCTTTCGGGCTATGCTGGTTGGATGCATACTAACCAATATTATTCGAGTGATTATGGCGATGCTCCAATGGTTTATGCTTCCAAATTCACTTTTATGACTAAAGATATTGATTATTTTGCTCAATATCAATACGGTATTACGGATTTTCCGTATCATCAGTTACGTTTGGGTTTAAGTTTTTCGATTCAGAAACTGACTCCCGTTTTTAAATAAAATGAAAAGAGAAGAAATTGAAATTATGGCCCCGGCCGGTTCGTGGGAAAGTCTTGCTGCAGCTATTAAAGCGGGTGCGGACTCGGTGTATTTTGGCATTGAAAAACTGAATATGCGCAGCAAATCGAGCAGTAATTTTACGACCGACGACCTGCGCGAAATTGTGAGTATCTGCAACGAAAATAAAGTAAAAAGCTACCTCACCGTCAATACCATTTTATATGATGGCGACCTGACTCTGATGCGCGAAATCATAGATGTAGCCAAAGAATCGAAGGTTTCTGCCGTTATTTGTGCAGATGTGGCAGCTTTAATGTATGCCAACTCGATAGGAGTGGAGGTGCATCTTTCAACACAGTTAAATATATCTAATGTTGAATCACTGAAGTTTTATGCTCAATTTGCTGATGTAGTAGTGCTGGCCCGTGAGTTGAACATGGAGCAGGTGGCAGAGATTTATCAGGCTATTATTACCGACAATATACGAGGAAAGAACGGTGAGTTGATTCGAATTGAAATGTTCTGCCACGGTGCTTTGTGTATGGCTGTTTCTGGTAAATGTTACCTCAGTCTGCACGAAAAAAACGTGTCGGCCAACCGGGGTGCGTGCAATCAGATCTGTCGTCGGGGTTATACCGTGAAAGACAAAGATTCGGAGATTGAACTGGATATTGAAAACGAATATATCATGTCGCCCAAAGACCTGAAAACCATCGGTTTTGTGGACGAAATGCTGAAAGCAGGAGTGCGTGTTTTCAAGATTGAAGGTCGGGCGCGTGGAGCAGAATACGTGAAAGCGGTAGTCGGTTGTTACAACGAAGCCATTGAATCGGTGCTAAACGGGACGTTTTCCGTGGCGAAAATGGCCGAGTGGGACCTGCGCCTAAGCAAAGTCTTTAATCGTGGATTCTGGAACGGCTATTACCTCGGACAGCGGCTTGGTGAGTGGAGCAAGAACTACGGTTCGGAAGCTACCCACAAAAAGATTTACGTGGGTAAATGTACCAATTTCTTTCAAAAACTTGGTGTGGCTGAGTTTTTACTGGAAGCACAATACCTTTCGGTGGGTGACGAAATCCTGATTACCGGCGAAACAACAGGTGCTTACGAAGACACAGTAACTGAAATTCGTGTAAAGTTGGAACCGGTTGACAAGGTGGAAAAGGGAGCTTATTTCTCAATGAAAACCAATGAGCTGATTCGACGAAACGATAAGTTATTCAAGATTGTTCCATCGGAACATGCAAAAGAAAAAGCGGAGTGAATTCCGCTTTTATTATTTCTTCCATTCTATCGAAACGATAATTTCATTTCTGCGACCTATAAACTGATAGGGAGGATTGTAGCCTAAATACCTGAAACGACCGATTGTTTTAATTCCTTTTTGAGTGAGAATATTTCTCAGGTTTTCGGAATAACGTTTCATTTTTTCGTCGTTGGCATAACCACCAAAACGTAAAACTGCCACATATTCTTCGGGAACTTCATTTATTGTAACCGCCTCATCTTTGGGAATGGGTAAATTAGTTTTGTTGTAAGCCGAAGGCATTACGAAACTCATAGATGAGAGTGTATCGTTTACATCCATATGAACTGGAGAGGTCATAGAAATGTGAGCGGACGATTCGTTATTTCCAAAAATATATCCGGCAAGTTTACGGAAACCGGGTGAAGATAAATCTCTGTAAGTATTGGCTTTAGATTGGATAGTTGCAAATGTTGCTGCAGGATAAAAACGTATCTCGAAATCTTTGTCTTTCTGTATTACAGTATATTTTTGTACTTCTGTTTTGTTGGTTGCCATAATAATAATTGATTGAAATAGAACGAATAATAAGAAAAGTACAGTTACTGATATTCTTAATATTTTCATTGTTTTCATTGTTTATTTACCGTTAAACAAATCATTCAATCAAAAGTTGCTTTTATAATGGAAATAGTATTATTGAAAAAAACTATAAATCAGTGTTTTATAAACTCAATAGCCAAATTCAATGCTTCATTAGCTTCAGGAATAGGGAAAATAACCCAGTCGTGTTGCATATCCGGAAACTCATGGAAACTGAAATTACCTAAACTATTTGTTTTTTCTTTCAGCAATTTACAATCCGGGTAAAAAAGTTCATGCGTTCCGTAGAAAACAGTGGTTTTACCAACATTGGTTAAGTTTCCCTTGATGGGCGATAACAGATAATTACCCGGACTATCGCCACCAGAATACATTTTACCTGCATTTATTAAAGCTTCTAATGGTAGAATTTTGTCAAGTTCAACCTGCGTCTTTATATCCGGGTTTTGCATGGTCAAATCAAGCCAGGGAGAAAAGAGTATGTTTTTTTCCGGTTGAACTTTTGCATTATCATTTGCCTGCTTTTGAGCAAACGCCAGTGATAAACCACCCCCGGCAGAATCTCCCATTAGCATAAACCGATCCTCAGGATATAGAAGAATGAGTTTGTCGAATGATTGCTGAACCATATCAAAGGTTTCTTTGTAGGTGTTTTCCGGCGCCAGCGGGTAATCAATATAGCTTACTTTACAATTTGCTTTTGTCGCTATAGTTTGCACTATTTTCCAGTGCATACTGCTACCTTCCAATAAATAAGCACCACCATGAAAATAGACAACATGTATATTTTCAGTAATTCCTTTGGGTTGAATAGTGACCACAGATTTACCTGAAATCAAAAACTCATTTATAAGAAATTTTTTTTGTAAGTGTTTTGGAATCAGTGGTTTTTTGCTTCTGGATGGTTTTTGAAATGATTTTCCAACCATCTTTTTAAAATTCAATACTTCCAACACCTTAATTGTAATTTTCGCAGAACCTGAAATCATCTGTATTTTTTTGAATAAAACCTCTATGAACTTTGTAGAGATTTATTGGTTATAAATTAATGTTCAAATGTACTGACTTTCGTTAGCAATAACAATACAGACTACTTTTTTATTCAAAATTTATTTATCTTTGTAAATATGAAACTCAGAATTATCACTATATATGAAGGAGGAAATTGCATTTAAACCAATTAATATTGATATTGTAAAAGACTTGTGGTCAAAGACTTATAATACAGAAGGTAAGCCTGATTGGTCGCATATTTTTCCATATTATCACAAGGATATTATTTTTCAGGATACCATTCAGCGCATCGAAGGGATAGAAGATTTTACCGCCATGTGTAATCGCCTTACCAAACGCACTCACCAGCTGAATATGGAAATAGTGTCCATAGCTCAGAATGAGAATATCATTATTTTCGACTGGATAATGACTATGATGTTCAAAAAATATCCCAGCACTCCGATGTATGGCTCTACAAAACTGACTATCAGTGAAAATGGTCAAATACTCCAACAGCGTGATTATTACGACTTGTGGGGCGATATTTTCAACAATATTCCGCATTGGAACAAAATGTATCGACGGTTTTTGATTAAAAAATTTGGATAATGAGTAAGAAATTTGAATTTCCACCCGAATTGGATTTTATTCGTGCCGGACGTCTTCCGCAAAAAATATCCACCGAATCGATGGATGGCAAAATATGTCTAATAACCGGAACAACTTCGGGTGTTGGATATCAAGCTGCTATTCGTTTGGCAAAGGGCGGAGCAAAGATAGTAACCATAGTCCGCAGCAAAGAAAAAGCTGAAAAACTGTGTGCTGAAATTCGTTCATTTTCGGCATACGAACCCGATTATTACCTGGCCGATTTCAGCAGTCTGAGTGAGGTGAGAAAAGCAACAGAAGCAATTCTGGTCAAATATCCTCACATCGATGTGTTGGTAAATAATGCCGGAGTTCACATGACTACCCGGCAGCTCACTGTGGATGGGTATGAGACTGCCTTTGCTGTTAATCATTTGGGGTCGTTTCTTATTACCAGCTTATTATTGAAACGAATGGTTGAAAGTGCTCCATCGCGCATTATTCAGGTCAATTCCGAAGGTCACCGCTTTAACGGTTTGCAGATTGATGACCTGAACTGGGAAAAACGCAAATACGGTGGCTACGGTGGCTACGGCGCTTCTAAAACAGCTCAATTGATGACTGTTTGGGAATTGAATGACCTCTTGCAGGGAAAAGGTGTAACGATAAATGCCATGCATCCGGGAGCTGTAAAATCAAATATCGGAACAAACAACGGCATTCTGTATAATTTATTCTCAAAATATCTTATTCAGCCAACACT
>CAIQOG010000622.1 GCA_903873355.1 uncultured Bacteroidales bacterium | reverse complement strand
CCGGTTGTGGTATTTGTAATATCAACCGAAGAATTTACCGGAGAAGTGGTTTTTGCCAGGTTAAAATCAACTAATGGAGAAGTTGATATATATATAGGCACAACACTTACACCTGTTTCACCACAAGAGTTGGAAGCTAGAATACTTGCCGAAAATGAGTTGGGATATGGAGTATTTCCGTTAAAGCTTGTAACTCCACAGGAAGTTTTACTAAATGTATGTGTTATCTCGGAAGGTGCCGGGTGTGTGAATACCTGTGACGGAGTTCCATCATTAAACGTTATAGTATATTTTGTTCCGGGTGGATTATTTTCAGTTCCGGAAATTGGAAATGTAAGTGGCAGATTAATACAGTTGTCAGTATTCCCCGGACTTTGAAATCCCACTTTGGGATTTGAGCCGACATACACACTATAAGTTTTGGTTGTAGAAGTACCATTAGGACCGTTAACTGTATAAACTAATGTCCAAACTCCAAGGGAATAAGTATGAACTAATTTTTTCTTCCAACTTATACTGTCAAATCTTGGCGAATTATCTCCCCAATCAATGGTATAATTTGTATTTGTAGATTCTGTCGCGGATGTATTCGTAAATGAAACATCCTTTGTAGTGCTGGTACTGCAAACAGTCAGAATATTCTGACCATTAACGGTACTTGTATCAGCAGTTGTTTTAAATGACGCATCTGGACCTGAACCAGATAATCTTTGGTATATATTTGTATCAGATTGAGCTGGTATTGTTTCATTACCGGAGAATGCAACACCGAGGTTAAGACAAATTAATATTGAAGTGAAAAAAAAGTTTTTTAAAAATTGTTTCATGACTTTGGTGAGTACATAATTTTGACAGCAAAGCTGTTGACAGTCCAAAAATACTACTTATTCTTTAGTATTTACACATTCCACTGTGTGAATAACATTGTTATTCAACATAATCGGTTCATTTCAATGGAGTGCCTGAACAATGTCCTTATACAAAACCTCAGCATCTTCCAGTCCAACTGAAATACGAATCGTCTTGTCGGAAACATTTATTTCGTGGCGAACTTCCGGTGTAAATGTACCGAAAATTGTACTGGCAGGGTGAATAGCCAACGTTTTATTATCGAACAAATTAGTAGCGCGTTTAATCAGTTTAAGTTTGTTCATAAATGAAAAACAAGTTTCACGCGATGCCAGATTAAAAGTAAACATAGCTCCCGGACGTATTCCAAATTGCTCTTTGCTTATTTTATAAAACTTATTAGATGGCAAACCGGTATAATTCACCGATTCGATTCCGGGAAGTTTTTCCAATCTTTCAGCTAAATGTTTACAGGTAGAAGTGGCAAGTTCGTAACGCAAACCAAGCGTCTCGAGACCAAGTGTTTGCATGTAAGCTGCGTGAGGAGTCATATAAGCCCCCAAATTACGATGAATTTCCTTCCGAAGTTTGGCAGTAAATGCAGCTGCTCCAAACTCCTTTGCCATTACATGCAACTTTGGCGATGATAGCCAGTCGAAATTGCAATAATCGATAATTAATCCTCCCAAACTGGTTGCACCTCCCGAAATGTATTTCGTGCTCGAAACAATCTCGATATTTATTCCGAAATCTTTGGCTTTGAAAGCACAAAACGGTACAATCGTTGTATCAGCGATTATCGGCACACCTTTTTGTTTTGCAACCGCTGAAATAGCCAGTAAGTCAACAACTTCCATTTGCGGATTTGTTATTATTTCCAGAAAAACAGCACAGGTATTGGCATCAATATGAGCTTCAACTTCGTCAACATTGGTGAGATTGCAAAAACGGACTTCAACTCCAAATGCCTCAAGTGTAGAAGCAAAAAGTGAGTAAGTATTTCCAAACAAATGACGTGAAGTAACAATATTACTGCCCAACTTTGCTAAAGTAATAATTGTATTAGAAATAGCTGCCATGCCCGAATTAAGAGCAGTTACACTAAAAGCATCTGTAATAGTTTTAACCCTGTCCTCAAAATATTGAACTGTTGGGTTGGTAATGCGCGAATAGGTATGGTCAGTAGCACGACCTGTGAACGCAAGTTCCATCTGCTCTGCCGACTCAAATTCGAATGCAGCAGAATGATAAACCGGCATGCTCAATGCATTGTATGCATCTGGCTTTGCATAAGGTGTATGTAAAAGCTTTGAGTTACTGTATTTATCGTCCATCTATCTTAATTTTGCGCCAAGCTTTGTTTCAAAATTGGAAAGAAGTTTTTTCATTATTCCTTCAATCTGACCGTCTGTCAACGTTTTTGTTTCATCCTGAAGTATAAAACTAACGGCATAAGATTTTTTACCAGTCTCCATGTTTTTGCCTTCGTACACATCAAACAGATTAACACTTTTCAGTAATTTACGTTCGGTTTCAAATGCTATTTTTTCAATTTCGGCAAAAGTAACCGATTTATCAAGCAACATTGCCAAATCACGTTTCACTTCTGGGAATTTTGAAAGTTCGCTATATTGAATCTTGTGATTATTCAACTCAGAAATTATCGCATTCCAGTTCAAATCGGCAAAAAACACTTCCTGATCTATATCTGTAATCTTACGGATTTTTGGGTGAACAATCCCGTAAACAGCCAGTTTCCTACCACGCTGACTGTAAACTGTCAAGGCTTCACTTAGTAAATCATCGGCATATTCACCTGTAACCAGCATACGCAGGTTGAAACCTAAGCGTTTAAAAATATTTTCGATGTATGCCTTCAACTCGTAAATACTCGATTTTTGATCGGCAGTGGTCCACGACTGAGCATATTTATTACCGGTGAGCCACAATCCAAGGTGATAATCTTCGGAATATGCTGCCAGGGTTTCGCCTTCTTTTTTATTGTCAGCATTATAATAGTAGCAATTTCCAAACTCGTAAAATTTCAAATCGGCATTCCGGCGATTTACATTACGATTAATATTTTCCAATCCTCCGAAAAGCAAAGTCTGGCGCATCACGTTCAAATCGGAACTTAATGCGTTGATAATTTTCACGCTGTTTGCAGCAGGAAACGACGTTAAATCGGTATAAAAGGCAGCTTTTGACAGAGAATTGTTCAAAATTTCATTGAATCCCAGAGCCGTTAGTTGTTCGGCAATAATATTCTGAAGTTTGTAACTATCCGGTTTCGAACTGTAGCTCAAAGTGGATTTCAGCGTTTCACCAATCTCAACATTAT
>CAIQOG010000621.1 GCA_903873355.1 uncultured Bacteroidales bacterium | reverse complement strand
TTTTGCTTTTCGTATAAAATATGTACTTTTGCTGCCTAAATGACAAATTAAATCGTTAAGTTATGGAAAAAATAGATCAGCTCGACCGAAAAATTCTGCAAATCATTACTCAGAATGCCCGTATGCCTTTTAAGGATGTGGCCGAAATTTGTGGCGTATCGCGCGCAGCCATTCACCAACGTGTTCAACGCCTGATAGATATCGACGTAATTACCGGCTCGGGCTACACCGTTAATCCGAAAATGCTGGGTTTTCAGATGTGTGCCTACATTGGCATCACGCTGGAGCGTGGCTCAATGTACAAAGAAGTGGTAAAGGAATTGGAAAAAATTCCCGAAATCGTGGAATCGCAATACACGCTTGGTTCGTACACCATTCTGATAAAACTGTATGCCAAAAACGACGAACACCTGATGGAATTGCTGAATGGCAGAATTCAGGAAATACCCGGCGTTGCTACCACCGAAACACTTACTTCGTTGGATCAGCGCATTAAGAGAACTATACCGATTGAGTAAACCCCTAACCCCTAAAGGGGAACAAGAAAAGAATTCCTTTCTAATACGGGTAAATTAAATAAATCAAACAGAAAAAACTATATTTTAGTCCCCCTTTAGGGGCTAGGGGTCATAATGGAAACAGTAGTAAGCGGCATACGCCCGACCGGAAACCTTCACTTAGGAAATTACTTTGGCGCGTTGCGCAATTTTATAAGCATGCAGAATGAGCATAATTGCTATTTCTTCATTGCTGATTATCATTCACTTACCACACACCCTACGCCGGGAGATTTGTACGGAAACGATCGTCAGGTGATGGTGGAGTATCTGGCTGCCGGTCTCGATCCCGAAAAATGCACGCTGTATATTCAGAGCGATGTGCCCGAAACTGCCGAGTTGTATCTGTTTCTAAACATGAATGCCTATATTGGCGAGTTGGAACGCTGCACCTCCTTTAAAGATAAAATCCGCCAGCAACCTCAAAACGTGAATGCCGGATTGCTCACTTATCCCACGCTTATGGCTGCCGATATTCTGATTCATAAAGCCACCAAAGTGCCGGTGGGAAAAGATCAGGAACAACACCTGGAAATGACGCGTCAGTTCAGCAACCGCTTTAACCGTATGTACAACGTGGAATACTTCATTGAACCTCAGGCGTTTAATTTCGGTAATGAACTGGTAAAAATACCCGGACTAAACGGAACGGGTAAAATGGGAAAATCGGAAGGTGAGGGAAATGCCATTTTCCTGGCCGACGAACCGGAAGCCATCCGCAAAAAAGTAATGAAAGCTGTGACCGACAGCGGTCCGACTGAACCGAATCAGACCAAACCCGAAGCAATACAAAACATCTTTCAGCTGATGAAAGTAGTTTCGACTGCCGATACCTTGAATTTCTTCGAAGAACAGTACAACACCTGCCAGATTCGCTACGGTGACATGAAGAAACAATTGGCAGTGGATATGATTGCATTTACAGTACCTTTCAGAGAGCAAATAAAGGCCATCTCGGCCGATAATGACTACGTGGCTAAGGTAATGCGTATTGGCAAAGAAAAAGCCCACGAAAGCGCCACAAAAACCATCCGCGAAGTGCGTGAGATTATCGGGTTTAAGAAATTTTGATTAGTCGGTAGTTAATAGTTTGTATAGGTAGTATAAAAAATCCTGTTTCGATATCGAAACAGGATTTCTTCATTCTTAAGCCCATTTAGGGGTCTGGGGTCTACTTATACAAACACAAATACGGCGTATCTTCTGAACATTTCACTTTGAATTTCACGTCTTTAGCCACCACGAAACTTTCGAATTTTTTGTAAGTTTTCCATTCGGTTTCACCCGGTTGCTGAATAGTGAGCTGACCAGAGATAACGGTCATTACTTCGATAGTTCCTGTGCCGAACTCATACTCACCGGCAGCCATTACACCCATTGTGGCAGTTCCTTCTGCCGATTCCAATCCGATGGAAACCACTGTACCATCGAAATACTGATTTGTTTTAAACATATTCTTTAATTTACAATTAATTAATTTCCAATTTCCAATTAAATTTTGAGTTGACCTTGTCTTAAAGTCCCCTTTAGTGGAACCAACGGTCATGACCGAAGGGAATAATTAGGGGCAGATTAATTCAAACAATTCATTTGTAGTTTCCACAAAACGTGTTGCGCCGACTTCTTCCAGTTCCTTTTGTGGACGGAATCCCCACAGCACGCCTACGAAAGGCACTTTGGCATTGTAGGCTGTTGCCACGTCCACGCCCGAATCGCCCACGTAAAGCACCTTGGCTTTTTCTACTCCGGCCATTTCAATGATTTCTTCAAGAATGCCCGGATTGGGTTTCACCGGATAACATTCGCGTTGACCAAAAATAGCCGTGAAACAAATATCGGGAAAGAATTTCACTACCAGCTGAACCGTGGCATCATGCACCTTATTGGAAGCGACTCCCAGTTTGATTCCTTTGTTTTGAATATCGACCAACAACTGCGAAATACCCGGATAAGGCTTGGTAAACTCCTCGGCATGTGCAAAATAATGTTTGATAAATTCCACTTTCAGCATCGAAACAATGTCAGCACTACGTTTCCCTTCGGGTAACGAGCGTTCCAGCAATTTATTCACACCATTTCCAATGAAATAGCGATAGGCTTCGAGGGGATGAGTGGGGAAATTATAAACCTGCAGGGCATGATTTACGCTGTTTGCCAAATCCTCAATGGTGTCGAGCAGTGTGCCGTCGAGGTCAAAAATAACGAGTTCTGGAGTCATGAAAAAAACAGATTAATTAGCGTGCAAAGGTAGTCAAAATCAGGGAAATTCTATAAGCTTGGAATGCTCATACCCGTTATTTTGCGGTACAAATCCAGCGCGTAAATGTCGGTCATACCCGAAATATAATCCAGTACCGACATTACTTTGCCATAAATGGTTGGGCTGTTCGTTTCGTATTGCTCGGGGATACGCATCAGCAATTGCTTGGAATACGCTTTCTCAGGACTCAGCACGGCTGCCACCAGATGTTCCAGCAGCGTGAGAATGATTTTATAACCGGCCAGTTCCACATCCAGCACTTCCTGCGAACGGTAAATCTTTTTAATGGCAGTTTTCTCGCAATTCTGATATGCATCAACCGAAAGTTGCGGTAATTTTTTGATAAGTGACGATGTGAAAGTTCCGGTCAGAATCGCTTCTTCATTTTCGGCAAACACAGCCGAACATTCGTCAATCAGTTGCCCGATAACCGACGAACGCAGGTAGGCAATCTGCTCATTTACATCGGTTACCATTTCCATGGTTTCCATCCGGCGGGCTTTCCGCGCATCGTCGAAAAAGCCCAGCAGCAGATTTTTGGTTTCGTCTGTAGTAAGTATCCTGAGCTTGTGTGCATCCTCAATATCCATAATCTGATAACAAATATCGTCGGCAGCTTCAACCAGATAAACGAGCGGATGACGGGCAAAACGCTTCGGATTTTCGGGTGAGCGTGGAATGCCCAGCTCGGCAGCAATCTTTTCAAAATCAGCTTTTTCGGAATCGAAAAAACCGAACTTTTGCTTTTTCGGATCGGAATAAATGGATGCGTAGGGATATTTCACCACCGAAGCCAGCGTGCTGTAAGTCAGGACAAAACCGCCCGGCCGTCGACCGTTGAACTGATG
>CAIQOG010000620.1 GCA_903873355.1 uncultured Bacteroidales bacterium | reverse complement strand
GCTATTCAATTTCTTTATTTAATCAAATAAATATTTTTATTCATTCTATTAAAAAAATCAAAGTTATGAAAACAAAATTTACTTTTTCTATGCTTCTGTTGGCTTTGGCCACAGTTTTTCAGTTTGCTTCGGCTGCCACAGCAACTTTTAATGTGACAGTACCTAACGATAACGGTTCGGATGGTCATCACCAAACCAATAGTTGTAGGATGGTAGGGGATTTCAATGGTTGGGATGTAACTAATTCTGTTGTAATGACCAAAGTGGATGCTACTCATTATACTATAACACTTGATGAATCTACTTTTAAAGGAGGTAAAACAGTAGCAGATTTTGGCGGTTATAAATATGTTAGTGGACCAGACTGGGCTTATGTAATGAAGGGCGATGCTCCTGATTATGCTGAACTGGGAAATATTACTTTTTCAGGAACTTCACCAAAAGAAGATGTTGTTCTTGCTTGGTCTTCAGTATGGAAAGACGTACTTCCTATCCCGGGTTACTTCACAATCGACATTTATACACCAAAAACAGTTACAGAATGTTACATGACCGGAAATTTCAACGGCTGGTTGACACCTGGTACAGTTGCAAAAGTTGATTCTACTGATACGAAAATGAATTTAGTTCCTGCAAACAGTGATGCAAATGGTAATTATTTTTCTATTAAAATTTACACTGCTAATGCCTATGCTTTAGCTTTCCAATTTACAACCGGTAAAGCTTGGATGTATCAGCAAAATCAGGGAAATAATTCATATCCGGATGTTTCTCAAACCTCAGCTTTGTTTGATGCAGTGGGTGATGCTACAGCAAATCCTCCTGTTGCTCCTCAAATTACCTTTAAAAGAATTTATCCCGGAGCAGCTGGATTAAAAACAGCTACTTTTAATGCAACAGTGCCTGCAGGTACAACTACAGCATATATTAAAGGAGATTTAAATGGTGGTGCTTCTACTGGTTTTATTGCCGGAACAAAAAATATTGATGGAACATTTACATTTTCAGTTCCCGGAGTAGATATTCTATATTACAAATACTACAATGATCAATTAGATACACAGGTTGAGTACAAAGCTGATGGTACTATTGTAACAGATAATCGTACAGGTGATGCACAACTTCAGACTACTTTTACTGATGTTGTTGCCGGTTGGTTAGGTACTGGTGTTAATACTGTAAATGCAGCTAAAAATTTGATTTATTCAAAAAACAGTACAGTAATTGTAGAAGGTGTAATGTCAAATGTTGAAGTTTTATCTTTGGATGGACGTAGTTTGCAATCAGAAAATCTTAATGGTATCTTTACATCTAAAACTCTTAATAAAGGAATGTATATCATTCGTGTAGATGGTGCTACCCGTAAAGTTTTTGTAAACTAAAGAAATAGTCTTTAGTTAATAAAATATTTATAGTTATAAACAGTTGCAAGTTAATTCTTGCAACTGTTTTTTTTTATAAAGATAATCGGATTGAAATTTTAAATAGTCTGTGATGATATTTGAAATTCTGTTATTGAGATTAAGCATTATAACTTTTTGCAAACGTTTGCGGTTTAAATTAAATCAACTGTCATTGTTTTGAGTAAAATAAACTCAATATTCTGCTATTTTTGTTGCACTAATTTATTGTAACCAAATAATTTAAAAACAATGAAAAAATACATTCTTTCTATTCTTACTGCTTTTATCTGTTTGTTTATTCAGGCACAGGTAACTACAAATCCGACGTTTATAACCCAGACAGGAGGTTCATTTGATATTATTTATGATGCAACCCTTGGTAACGCTGCCTTAAAAGGACTTACAACAGGAGTTTATGCTCATATTGGAGTAATTACTTCTAAAAGTGCAAGCTCATCGGACTGGAAATATGTACTTACTTCCTGGCCTACAAGTGCAACTGATACAAAAGCTAATACTTCCAAAAATATGCTGACTAATATCGGTACAAACTTATGGAAGCTAACCATTACCCCCGATATTCAGACATTTCTTGGAGTACCGGCAACTGAGACAATTAAGCAAGTAGCATTGGTTTTTAGAAATGCTGCAGGAACACTTACAGGAAAAACAGCTGCAGGAGGTGATATTTTTGTTAATGTGTATCAGGCCGGATTAAATGTGGCATTTGTTTCACCTTCGGCTGATGGTGTTACAACTGCAGGTACTACTCTGCCTATTAAAATTGCTTCGTCAGTTAATGCTGCATTGAAAATTAATATTAACGGTATTGATATTAAAACTTCGACTACAGATTCAACAACTCTCACTACAACTTATACTTTTACCAATGCCACAGATTATACTTTAATCGGATCGGCAACTGCAAGTGGAACAACAGTTTATGATACTGCTTATATTTGTGTTCCGGCAGCAGTAACATCAGAAGCTCGTCCTGCGGGATTAAAGGATGGTATAAACTATATTGACAATAATACGGTTACTCTGTTATTGAATGCACCCGGAAAGTCAAATGTATTTTTGATTGGTGATTTCAACAATTGGTTGCAATTGAACTCATATCAAATGAAAAAGGATGGCGATTACTGGTGGTATACTCTTACCGGTCTTACTGCCGGAAAAATGTATGGATTCCAATATCTTGTAGATAATGCCATCCGTTCCAGTGATCCATATACCGAATTGGTGCTTGATCCATGGAATGACCAGTGGATTAACCAGTATTATACCATATACCCGAACATGAAACCATATCCGGTTGGAAAAACTACCGGTTTAGTAGCTACTTTTCAAACCGCTAAGACTGCATATAACTGGCAAGTCCCAAGTTATAATATCACTTCAAGAGAGAATGTTTTAATATATGAATTGTTGCTCAGAGATTTTACAAAAGAAAAATCGCTTGATGCAGCTATTCTGAAATTAGATTATCTAAAAAATCTTGGAATTACAGCTGTAGAATTAATGCCGGTTAATGAGTTTGATGGTAATAATAGTTGGGGTTATAATCCGAACCATTACTTTGCACCCGATAAAGCATATGGTAATCCGGATACATACAAGAAATTTATTGATGAATGTCACAAACGCGGTATTGCTGTGATTCTGGATATGGTTTTCAATCAGGCTTCGGGTATTTGTCCATTTGCTTTACTTTACTGGGACTCTGTAAATAACAGACCTACTGTTAACAATCCCTGGATGAATGCAATTGCACCACATAATTACAGTGTGTTAAACGATTTTAATCATAATTCCACCGGAACAAAAGAATATTTTAAACGTGTGCTAAAGTATTGGATAACTGAATACAAAGTTGATGGATATAGAATGGATTTAGCGAAAGGATTTACACAAAGTTCCGGAACTGAAGAATCATACGATTCACAGCGAATAGGACATCTAACCGATTATTACAATGCCGCAAAAGAAGCTAAAAGTGATGTTATGTTTATTCTGGAGCACTTAGGTGCAAGTAGTGAACAATCTGAACTGGCAAACAGAGGTATGTACTTATGGCGCAACATGAATAGCGTTTATTCTCAATCGGCAATGGGTTATCAAAGTAGCAGTGATATGTCAGGAATGATTTCTACGCCTCGACAGTGGGTAGGATATCCCGAAAGTCATGACGAAGAACGTAATTTCTATCAGGCTAAAACATACGGAGCAGGTTCTTTGAAAACGGATTCAATTGCCAGAATTAATCGTGTGCCATTGAACATTGCCTTTACAACATTACTTCCGGGGCCTAAAATGATATGGGAATTTGGCGAAATGGGATATGATTATTCTATTAACTCTAACGGTGGCCGCACAAATGAAAAACCACAGGCATGGAACTTGTTGAACCTGGCTCATCGCAAAGCTGCTGCTGATGCATCTGCTAAAATAATGACATTACGCAGACTATACCCAACTGCCTTTACACAAGGTTCTTATGTTACCAGTGTTGGTGCAGCCGATTGGGCTCAGGGAAGAAGAATAGCGCTCTATCATTCCAGTTTGAATATGATTGTATTGGGTAACTTTGACCCTTCAATTTCTGTTACTGCAAATCCGATTTTTCCGAATACAGGAACCTGGTATAATTTACTGACCGGGGCAACACTTAACGTGACTGATGTAAATATGACTATACAAATGCAGCCGGGAGATTTGTTGATTTATACTGATAGAATTATAAATCTGCCTAATGCAGTGAATACCCCACTTGCTGATATGGATTGTAATGTTTTCCCTACAGCTACTCGTTCGAAGGTTTATATTTCATCGGCAAATACAATTAAAAATGCTCAGGTTTATAATCTGCAAGGTGCTCAGGTTAAATCGGTTGTAAGTACTAATGAACTTGATTTGTCATCAATAAGCAAAGGACTTTACCTTCTGGAAGTGAATACCACAGCTGGAAGAAGTGTTCATAAAATCATAAAGGAATAACTCAGCTGTAAATTTGATTTTTAAAAGGCATGTCCGATTTTGGATATGCCTTTTTTAATAATCAGACCACACTTATTAACGTGCAATCGTTTGCAATAAAAAAATATGACTTAAATGCCAATATCATAACTAATTAGGATAATGAATCGGTATTTTTACACAAACTAATATTAATGTTATGGAAATGAAAAAATCAGGTAAATTTTTTGCTTTAGCTTTTTTAATTGCGTCACTTTTGTTCCTAATTGGAATTGTTTATGCCAATGCAGCAAATCCTCCGATTTACATTGCCTTTCAGTGGCACATGCATCAGCCCATCTACCAACCGGGACAATCAGTAATTGAATCGCAGAACTCAGGAACTTTTTCCTATAGTTTGTATGATATCTTCAATACCCGTTCGGGGCCATATACTTCATGGCCTTCGAACGCTACTAATAAAATGTTGTCAATGAGCCATGCAGGAGCACAGGTGAGTTTCTCAGGTTCTTTGACCGAGAATCTCAATTCAATGGAGTCCGGTGGTGTCGGTTTTAATAACTGGAAATCGAGCTGGAACAGCATGGTTCCGAAAAAGACTTCACTTGGAAACCAACGGCTGGATATGGTGGCTTTTGGATATAACCACCCGCTTATGCCCTTGATTGATAATGTGGATATTCAAAAACAAATTGAAAAACATAAAGCCAGTTTTGCTGTTAACTTTCCCGGAATGCCTTATTCTAAAGGTATCTTTCCTCCCGAAAATGCATTTCAGGAACAGATAATTCCTGCGCTGAAAGCTGCAGGACTTGAATGGGTCATGGTGGATAACCAGCACATGGATCGTGCCTGCGTAGGTCAACCGTGGGCAAAAGCCAGTAGCGTGGTTGAACCCAATAAAGCTGATCAAATGAACCCCAACCCGAATGACTGGAAGGCTCTGAACGGTTTGTGGGCACCAATTCCAATTTCAGCAGCATGGGGACATCGCCCACACTGGATTAAATACGTTGACCCTGCAAACGGAACTGAATACCGTATGATTGCAGTGCCTACTTCCACATTCTTTGGAAATGAAGATGCCCGTGGCGGTTTTGGAGCATTGAATTACGAAAATACGATGAGTCAGTTGGAGAGTTACAATACTGACCCACTGCATCCAATTCTTATTGTTTTGCACCACGATGGTGATAACTACGGTGGAGGAACAGATAGCTATTATGGTAGTAATTTCGATAGTTTTGTGAGTTGGTTGAATGCCAATCCAAGCCGTTTTGCCTGTACCACCATTCAGGATTATGTGCAGCAGTTTCCACCGGCAACAGATGATATGATTCATGTGGAAGCCGGAAGTTGGTCAGGAGCAGGTTCTGACCCTGAATTTTTGAAATGGAATGGTGACCCAACGAGTGGATACAGCCCCGACCGTAACAGTTGGAGTGTTATTACTGCAACTTCCAATATTGTAAAAACTGCTGAACAAATTAATCCGACTTCAACTGATGTTAAGTCTGCCTGGGATTACCTGATGACAGGTGAAACAAGTTGTTACTGGTACTGGGACGGAACTGAAGACTGGGATTCCAAACCAACCCGCGCATCAAATCTGGCTACCGCCAAAGTAATGTCGATTGTAAATTCCGGAAATGATTTAACTCCACCTTCTATTTATCATCCTCAACGCGAACCTTATAATCCCGGAGGAACTGAATGGGGAACTGCTATGCCATCGGATTTTACTGTATGGACGTATGTGTATGATGTAAGCGGTTTGACTTCAGTGAAAATAAAATATCGAACCGACAAAGATGGTGTGAATCCAATCACCAACAACCAGAATGAAACTTATACAGGTGGCAATGAAGTGAATGCATGGCGTGAATTTACTATGACTTCAAAAACCATAGCCAGTGGAACAGTTTTGAAGCCAAGTTATAAAGCAGATGAATATTCTGCGCAAATTACCGGAATAAAAGATTCGTTAGTTGACTATTATGTAGAAGCTGTTGACAATAAGGGAAATATTGCCCGGACTTTTATTTCACACGTTTATGTTGGTACCAACGGAGGTGGTGGCGGCGGAACTACTAATGTAACCTGGACTCCAACCTCACCAACTACTGCCAACACCATTACCATAACATGTGCCAATGCAACTGCAGCATCTAAACTTCACTGGGGTGTGAACGCAACAACATCTACAGCAGCATGGACAGTACCGAATGCAGTTTATCAACCTGTCGGAACGGTGGCATCAACAGGAGGTGCAGTTGAAACACCATTCACACAAGTAAATGGACTTTGGCAAGTGGTAACTGGACCATTTAATAATCCTGCACAGGTAGTTTCGACAATTAATTTTGTAATCAATTTGGGTTCAAACAACTGGGATAATAATGGTGGAAGTAATTATATGATTACAGTTTCGCCGGTGGCAAGCGATAATCCAACCGGACAAAATGTTTCTAAAACACTTACAGCAGGACAGAGTTATACATTTGCTGCTTCCGATTTTGGATTCAACAGCACGAAAGGAAATACATTCAAAGGCATTAAAATTTTGAGTTTACCAACCGACGGAAGTTTAAAAGTAGGAGGAGTGTGGGCAAGTCTGAATCAGTTAGTAACCGATGTAACTCAACTGGTTTACACAGCAGGAACTGCGACCGCAACTTTTACTTACAGTATTGTGGATAGCGCCGATTTATTGAGTGATGCAATTTATACAGCCACATTTACTGTCGGAAGTATTACGCCACCAAGCGCCATAACGGTATCATTCAAAAAGCCAACTGACTGGGGAACAGCAGGAGTGTCATTGTATGGTTGGACTGGCGCAAGTACTGCCATTCTGGGTTCATGGCCGGGTATTTCCATGACCGATAATGGAAACGGATGGTATTCTTATACTTTTACATCGTCGGTGACCACAGTAAACATTATTTTCAGCAAAGGAGGTTCGCCACAAACTGTAGATATTACCGGAGTAACCGCTTCAACTTGCTACCAGCAAAGCGGAATGAACGGTACAAAATTGACAGTAACTACTGCCACCTGTCCTGCTATGGGAATATCCTCGTTGGAAGCAATGATGCATGCTGAAGTATTTCCACAACCGGCAACCGATCATTTTGTTCTGCAATTGCCGATAACAGCTAATGATGATAGTTACATGCTGAAAATTCTTGATCTCAATGGCAACGAAATCCGACGTGAAAGTTTTAGTGGTACAACTACTCCGGTGATTCGCACTAAATTAAGCAGCGGACTCTATATTATCCATGTTACGGGTGAAAACACAGGACAGCAGTTTAGCACGAAGTTGTTTATTCAGTAAGGTATAACTTTGAAATAAAAGCCCTGATTTCTAATTTTGAAATCAGGGCTTATTGTTGATTCGTAATGCTGAAATTACTTCAAACCAAGTTTTTTCTTTACCAATTCGGTAATATCGTTCGATTTGGGCGATTGGTAGATTATTCCCTGCGTGCTTGTATCAAAAATATAAAGTAATTCGTTTTCAGCACCTACATCACTGATAGCTTTCTTTACCTTTTCAATCACCGGAGCAAATAATTCCTGTTGTTTCTTTTGCAGGTCTTCGTTAGCAGTTTTTTGTGTACTGGCTATGCGTTTTTCCAATTCAGCAATTTCGCTCTGACGAGCAGCTTTGATGCTTTCAGGCATATTTTTTAATTTATCCTGATATTCTTTAATCTTTGCATAATACTCATCGCGAAGTTTGCTGATTTCAGCGTTCCACTGATTGCTCAGGTCACTGATTGACTTTTCAATGGTTATTTTTTCGGGCATTTGTGAGAGAATTTCTACCGAATTGATATGTCCGAACTTCGATTCCTGTGCGGTAAGACTCAGCGTAATACCACAGAAGATAATTAATGCAAATTTCCTAATCATGATGTTATGTTTTAATATATTAAAAAAAGACTTTGATGAATGCATCAAAGTCTTTTCAGTCAATATGATTCGACTTTATTTTTTCGTTTTTGCCGGTTTTGCTTCAGCAGCTGCAGGTTTAGCTTCTGTTGCAGATTTAACTTCTGCTTTCTTTTCAATAACTGTCGGTTTGTCGAGACCAAGTTTTTTCTTAACCAATGGGGTAATATCGTTTGCACTTGGAGCCTGATATGCAAAGATTGCAGGGTCGTACTGGAAAATATAAAGGAATTTACCTTCGGCAGCAATTTCACCAACTGCTTTATTTATTTTAGCTGTTACCGGTGCTAAAAGTTCCTGTTGTTTCTTTTGTAAATCGGTTCTTGAAGTCTGTTGGAAGGTTTGAATACGTTGTTGCAAATCCTGCAATTCATTTTCACGACTTTGTTTAATACTTTCAGGCATAGTGGCTTGCTTATCCTGATAGTCTTTAAGTTTTCCTTTATACTCTTCAGCCATTTTAACTGTTTCGTCCTCAACAATTTTTTGTTGGTCTTCAAGTGATTTCTGAATGGTTTTTAATTCAGGCATTTGCGAAATAACTTCCTGAAAATTAACGTGGCCTAACTTGGTTTCTTGCGCCATCAAACTGATTGGTAGTGCGCAGATTAAAAATAATACGGTTTTCTTTAACATGGTTTTTTATTTTGAGTTTTTATTATTCGTGAAAAGGATTGCAAATTTATAAAATTATTTTGAATATCCCAATTTTTGCAATACAGTATCGCTAATGTCCAATTTTGGAGAAGTAAAAATTACGCTCATGGCTGAACTTTTATCAAATACAAGTTCAATATCTTTCTCTTTACTGACTTCCTGAATTGCATTATAAACCTCATCCTGAATAGGTTTCATTAAACTCTGACGCTTTTTAAATAACTCGCCTTCCGGTCCGAAGTATTTGCGCTTCAGTTCCTGTGCTGCTTTTTCTTTGGCAACAATTTCTTCTTCGCGTTTGGTTTTCATGTCATCCGAAAGAAATACCAGTTCAGTTTGGTAGTTTTTATACATTTTCTGCACTTCCTGCATTTGTATATCTACTTCTGATTGCCATTTCTTTGAAATCTGGGTTACCTGATCGTTTGCCGTTTCATACGAAGGAATATTTTTCATGATATATTCCATATCCACCATGGCAAACTTCTGAGCATTCGTTCCGAATGTCATACCGGCCAATAAACAGAGGGAAATAATAAGTTTCTTCATGTCAATTTTAATAAAGGTTTTGAAAAATAAAATTTAATTTTCGTTTTACAAATTCTTATACGGTTTTTACTTTTTCAATCACATAGCTTACTTTTCACTACTTACTTATTATAATTCCTGACCAAGTACAAAGTGGAACTGACTACCACTTACTTTACCTGTATTGTCAGTGTCAAATCCATAACCCCAGTCGATTCCCATCATACCAAACATAGGCAGGAAGATACGGACACCAACACCAGCTGAACGTTTTAAATCAAATGGGTTGTAACCATTACCGGTTTTGTTTGACATTTGATTAAAACAATTTCCGGCCTCCAGGAATGTGAGTGCATAGATGGTTGCCGATTGCTCCAACGAAAGTGGATAGCGCAATTCCATAGTGAATTTATTATAAACATATCCTGCCGGATAATGTGTTATCGGATCATTTGGAGTAATTGAACCATTTGTATAACCACGCATGGAGATATAATCAGTTCCGTAACTTGTGTAGCTTGACATACCGTCACCACCCATGTAGAATGTTTCGAAAGGTGAGCGTGCGTTTTCGTTGAAATGACCAAGATATGAGAACATGACACGTCCCATTAAAACTAATTTATCATCCGAGGTTAATGGTGTAAACATTTTCCCTGTGAACGTCCATTTGTGATATTCTAACCATTTGTACTTTTCTTGTGGAGTAGCATCTGCATATGATTTGCCATTAACAATTCCTCCATTGAGTGTAGAATAGGGTGGAGTAATTTTCAATCCCAGTGAGAAAGCCGATCCACGACGTGTATAAATAGGATTATCAATAGAACTACGACTCAAAATAAGGCTTAAATGGAAATTATTATAGTTACCATCTGTTAGTGGTGGCAAATAGAGCCATTTACTCAGCATAAACAACTGATAAGATAATTCGCCCTGAAATACAAAATAATCATCAGGCCAGTTGAGTCGTTTTCCATATCCTATTGAAGCTCCTAAGGTTCTCATGTATTTACTGGGATCCATTTCGCTCTGATAGTATGTGCTGAAATTACTACTTGAGCCACCGTAATTACCATAACCACCATACATTCCGGATGAATACATTTGGTTCATATAATTTGATGAACTTTGAGAGAGGAATCTGTCACTTACCTGTGATTGAGATGAATAATAAACCGATAAAGACAAAGAGTTCGGACGTTTTCCGCCAAGCCATGGTTCTAAGAACGATAGACTTACAGAGGAGTAAGATTGCCCGTTTGTTCGTCCATTCAGGGTTAATGTTTGTCCTTCACCCTGTGGAACAATGCGATAAGTCTCTGGCTTAAACAGGTTTTGAATAGCAAAATTACTGAATTTTAAACCAATACTTCCTACAATACCTGTAGAGCCCCAACCAGCTGAAAATTCAACCTGATCACTGCCTTTAGTTTCTAGTTCATAGTTGATATTTACCGTTCCATTTTCAGGATCTGGCTGAATGTCAGGTTTTATTTTTTCAGGATCGAAATGTCCCATTTGGGCTAATTCACGCAATGAACGCATGATATCATCCTGACTGTATAATTGTCCTGGTTTAGTTCGGAGTTCACGGCGAACTACATGTTCGTAAACACGGCTGTTTCCTTTTATCCCAATTTCATTGATTGTAGCAGGTTTTCCCTCGTACATGCGCATTTCATAATCTATCGAGTCGCCGTCGATATGAACTTCTACCGGGTCAATCTGGAAGAACAAATATCCGCGGTTCTGGTACAGTTTTGCAACAGCATCATCATCCGATTCAAGTCTGGCCATCAAACTTTTATGATTATAGACATCGCCTTTTTTGATATTCAAAATTGTATTCAGGTATTCATAAGGGTAAATGGTGTTTCCAATCCATTTAATATTCCTGTAAAAATACTTTTTACCTTCGTTGATGGTAATATGAACATCTACCGTTTTTTCATCGTATGGAACAACACTATCCGAAGTAATATATGCGTCACGATAACCGATTTCGTTGTATTTGTCAATAAGTGCTTTTTTATCTTTTTCATATTCTTCACGAACGAACTTTTTAGTACGGAAGAAATTCCAAATATTATTGTCATTTGTTTTTTTCATTACCCTGTTTATCTGATTGTGTGACAAGGCTTTGTTGCCATAGTATGTGAGTAAGTGGATTTTGGTTTTTTGCTTTTTATCCACATTCACTTCAACTATTACAAATCCGGGTTTGACAGGATCGTTTTTTTGAAAAACATCAATAGCAACATTCAGATAACCTTTTTCCTCCAGATATTTATCAATCACCTTCTTGGCTTTGTCAGAAATATTTGGAGTAATCTGATTTCCTTTAATAATGCCAATGCGATTTTCCAGTTCTTCAATTTCATTTTTTTTGAGTCCGGCGAATTTAATATCTGAAACTCTCGGACGTTCCTTCAGTGCAATGTTGAGCCATATTTTACCATCCTGAATTTTGGTGGCGTAAATTTTTACATCAGCAAAAAGTCCCTGTTTCCAAAAACGTTTAACTGCATTAGTAATGGCGTCTCCCGGTACATTTATCTGATCGCCTACTGAAAGCCCTGAAAATCCAATGAGAACAAAGTCTTCGTAATTTGCAGCTCCGGAAACTGTAATGGCCGCAATTTCATATTTTGGATTAGCAGTAGAGTACTCAATAATGGGTAAACTGGTTGTGTCGTTAGTCAGGTTGGATTGACTTTTAGTATGTTGACTGAAGAGAAAAAACAGTGTTATTAGCGTAAGCAGTTTGTATTGCATAATTTAATCTGGTGTCGGGAGTAAAGGGATTTTTTTTGAATTTTTATTTGCCAAATCGACGTTCACGTTGTTGGAAATCGATAATTGCTTCATAAAAACTCTCTTTTCTGAATGCCGGCCAATGTGTTTCGGTGAAATATAGCTCGGAATAAGCAATCTGCCAAAGCAAAAAATTACTTATTCGCTCTTCGCCGCTGGTTCTGATTAAAAGGTCCGGGTCAGGTATATTTTTTGTTGTCAGATGGTTGCTTATTAGTTCGTCTGTAATATCATCGGCTTTAATTTTACCTGATGCTACTTCGCGGGCAATAATTTTCACAGCATTCGTTATTTCCCAGCGTGAGGAATAGCTTAGTGCCAGAACCAACGCCAGACCGGTGTTTTTTGAAGTATGATCAATACAACGTTGTAGCTTTTCTTTTGCATTTCCGGGTAATCTGTCCAAATCCCCAATTGCCATCAAACGAACGTTGTTTTTATGAAGCGTTGGTGTCTCTTTTTCAATGGTGTCAATCAAAAGTTCCATCAATGCATCTACTTCATATTGAGGTCGACCCCAGTTTTCGGTAGAGAAAGTATAAAGTGTCAAATATCCAATCCCGATTTCGGCAGCAGCTTCTGTAATTTCCCTGACTGACGTAACTCCGTGTTGATGGCCAATAATCCGGTCATAACCGCGTTCTGCAGCCCAACGTCCATTACCATCCATGATTATGGCAATGTGTTTTGGTAAATTCGAACTATTTATTTTATCTTTAAGGGATGACATTTTTTTATCTTAGTTCTTAAATTTGTTGACATTCATACAGTTACATTCTTTTCGCCATACATCCAGACTAATACCCACAGTTAAAGTTGAGAGTAAATCGTTGTGGAAAACATTCGAACCATTCAAACCATTTGCATTATTCAACGTTGAAACACCTTCTAAGTTGTCGGTAAGTAATAACCGGTTCGCCCATTGCAAATTGATGTTGAACCGATTACCAAGTTTTAGTTTCATGCCAAGACCGAATGTCAATCCCGGATTTATATAGTCCGATTTCTCATATGAATAAAATAAGAACGAACCTCCCAACAATAAATAGGGTGAGTAGATTTTACTCATTCTTTTGTAAGGATTTTGCTCCAGTTCAAAAAAATTATATTCGAAAGCTATGTCGCTGGTAACTGCATTATTGTCTGCGATACCTTCACCGGCAACCGCAGTCCCAATTACTTCTGCTTTCAGAGCAACTCGGTTATCTACCCGATAACGAAAATAACCACCATATGAAGGTCGGATATTAACGGTATTAAATGTCTTGCTGCTTGCATCTCCAAGATAATAAGAGCCTCCTCCGCTAATTCCTATTTCAGCTCTATAATCTCTTTTATCTAAGTCGATATCGTTATTCACCTGCGCAAATATCGGCGATATATTAAATAAAGAAACAATAAAAATTAACAATCTAATTAGTTTAAATTTCATGCGTAAATAATTGAATTTTTAACTGTCGCATGGAACTCGCATGTAAGATTTTCAACATCCTTGGTGATTATCCGCTTTTATGCTCGTTTCATATTTCACAATGATCAAAGTAATCGGATTATTAAACGGATATTTTCTGTTTTAATTTTATCATTCTGTATAAAAAGCAGCAACAAAAGTAATGATATTCTTTCAATGATAATAAAAAGCCCTTTGTTAGAGGGCTATATTTAACTTATTATTGCAAAAATACTGACATTGTAGCAAATGCCTTTAAAACTGCAATAGATTGCTTAAAATCCATTTATTCAGGATAGTTGAACAATGCTTTGTTTTCCTTGTCAGTCATTTGATTTCTTAAATCCGGAGTCTTATCATCCTGGCCGCAAAGGTGTAGAATACCATGAATCAGTATTCGTCTTAATTCATATTCTAAACTCACATTAAATTCATTCGCATTTGACATTACAGTATCAAGTCCAATAAAAATATCGCCTGAGATAACGTTTCCTTCACTGTAATCAAAAGTTATAATATCAGTGTAATAATCATGATTCAGGTATTGTTTATTCACTTCCAGAATGCGCTCGTCCGAACAAAAAATATAGGCAATATCACCAACTTTTTTAGCATATTCTGCAGCTGTTTCTTTTATCCAACGATTGATTTTCTGCTTTTCAAGCGCAGGAAGCTTTAGATCTTCTGCAATGTATTGTATCATACAGATTAATGAAAAAATAAATAACCCAGTAAAATAGCTGCAGTAATTCCTACCAAATCGGCAAAAAGACCGCAAAGAATGGCATAACGGGTGTTTTTTATACCAACCGAGCCAAAATATACGGCAATAATATAAAAAGTTGTGTCTGTTGAACCCTGAATAATGCTCGAAAGCCTTCCCACAAAGGAATCGGCACCATGCAATTTCATGGTTTCTATCATCATTCCGCGCGCACCACTGCCACTCAGCGGTTTCATTAAAGCAGTTGGCAGGGCATCAACAAATTCAGTATTAATGCCGGTCAAGGATACTAACCAGCGTATACCATCTACCAGAAAAGTCATTGCTCCCGAAGCCCTGAACATGCCAATGGCAACCAGAATGGCAATCAAATAAGGAATAATTCCTATGGCCACCTGAAATCCTTCTTTTGCCCCTTCAATAAATGCATCGTACACATTTATTTTTTTTATTAATGCCATGCTAATGAAGCTGATAATGATGGAAAAAAGAATGAAATTTGCAGCAAAACCTGAGTATTGTGCAATTTGCTCCTTGGGTAAACCGCTCAGAAAATAGATAATCCCAACAATCAGAAGCGAAATACCACCTAATGTTCCCATTACCACGCGGTTGAAAAGGTTTATTTTCTGAATAACTGCCACGCTGATAAGTCCGGCTACGAATGCAATAAACGTGGCTAAAAGGATTGGAATAAATACATCTGCCGGATTTACTGCTCCAAGCTGAGCCCTGTAAACCAATATACTAACCGGAATCAGGGTAAGACCGGCTGTATTTAGCACCAGAAATAAAATCATGGAATTCGAAGCCTTGTCTTTTTCAGTATTAAGTTCCTGCATTTCGCGCATGGCTTTCAGTCCCATGGGAGTGGCAGCATTATCAAGACCGAGCATGGTGGCCGACAGGTTCATAAACATACTTGCCAGTGCCGGATGACCTTTGGGAATTTCGGGAAATATCCTGACAAAGAATGGTGCAACCACACGCGATAAACGTTCAAGTACGCCTCCTTTTTCTCCGATTTTCATCACTCCCAGCCACAACGATAAAGCTCCTGTTAGACCTAGTGAAACCTCGAAACCTGATTTGGCTGAGCCAAATGCAGATGTCATTATATCGGAAAAAATCTGCGTATTTCCCGTGAAAATTAATTGGACTAATGCCACTACAAAAGCGATAAATATAAAGCCAATCCAGATATAGTTCAGAATCATAAAGTATTCAAAATATAAGTTTTAAACCATGTTTGAGCACAAAAGTACATTTTTTTTGGCTTTACTCAATAGGTTCATTGCAGGATTTGTTTTGCTGACTCATTTTAAGCATTATTTAGGGTAAAATTAATACTGAAATTTTTCTTTAAATACTTGCAGTAAAACCACTTTTTTTGGACTAAATTATATAAATTTGCAACTCCGTAAAAACACTAAAAATAATACCATGACAATGCGCCAACTCTCCGTTTTCCTCGAAAACAAAACCGGTCATCTCAACGAAATTTTGGCCGTTTTAGCCAAACAAAACATCAACATTATCGCACTTACCGTAGCCGATTCAAGCGACTACGGTATTCTACGTGCCATCGTTTCTGATCCGGAAAAAGCACTGGAAGCTCTTCGTAACGAGCATTTTACAGTTCGTGTTCACGACATACTTTCGCTCGAAATGCCTCCTGCACCCGGCTCTATGTCGCATATACTTGATTTATTTACAGCTGCCGATATTTGTATCGAATATGTGTATGCATTCAGTTTCGGCAGTAAATCGATTCTGATGATTCGTACCGATAATTGCGAAAAAGCCATTGGAGTGATAAAAACTAACGGACTGAAATCAATCACTGAACAGGAATTAAAATGATCTGGAATAAAGAAATAGAGTGTATGAGCCGCGAAGATATGCGGGAATTACAAAGCGAAAGAATCAAACAATTGGTCAAACACGTATATACTAATGTCGCTTTTTACCATCGTAGAATGGATGAAATGGGGGTGAAACCTGAAGATATTCAGACTATTGACGATATTGTGAAGCTGCCGTTTACCTATAAAAACGATTTGCGTGACCATTATCCGTTCGGGCTTTTTGCGGTGCCTATGAAAGACATTGTGCGTGTTCATGCGTCGAGTGGAACAACAGGAAAACCTACAACTGTGGGTTATACGAAAAATGATATTGAAAACTGGCGTGAAGTATTGGCGCGTTGCCTCACCATGGCAGGTATTAGTTCGGAAGATATAATGCAGGTTTCGTATGGTTATGGTTTGTTTACCGGTGGACTTGGTGTGCATTATGGTGCCGAAACCGTTGGTGCTACGGTAATTCCTATTTCGGGTGGAAATACCCGCCGGCAGTTGCAGTTGATGGCCGATTATGGCTCTACCGTGTTGGCTTGTACGCCTTCGTATGCACTTCATTTGGCTGATGCTCTGGCTGAAAATGGTTACTCGTTGGCTGATATGAAATTGAAAATAGGTGTGTTCGGTGCTGAACCATGGACCGAAAATATGCGGTTGGAGTTGGAAAAGAAATGGGGAATTAAAGCTTTTGATATTTACGGATTGAGCGAAATTATGGGGCCGGGTGTGGCTAACGATTGCGATTGTCATGCCGGACTTCACGTTCATGAAGATCATTTCTTCCCTGAAATTGTCCATCCCGATACGAAACAACCGATGTCGGATGGCGAAGAAGGCGAACTTGTTTTCACTACGCTGACCAAAGAAGGAATTCCGCTTTTGCGCTACAATACCCGCGATTTATCAACGTTGAATCGTTCAACATGCGAGTGTGGAAGAACCACCGTACGCATGAAGAAAATTACCGGTCGCAGCGACGATATGCTGATTATACGCGGTGTTAACCTTTTCCCATCGCAAATTGAACATGTGCTCCTCGAAATGGGCGAAACCAGTGCTCATTACATGCTTTACGTGGATAAAATCAATAATCTGGATACGCTTGAACTGAAAGTGGAACTGGACGAAGTCAATATGATGGAAACCATCCGTGACTTGCAAAGCCTTTCGAAAAAAATAGAACACGCACTCAACAGTGCCATTGGATTAAGCGTGAAAGTAACGCTGGTTGAACCTAAAACCATTGCACGAAGTGAAGGAAAAGCGGTGAGAGTCATTGATAACAGGAAAAAATGATAAAATGATAAATAAAGAACTTGTCGATTCGCTTTTTGCTCAGTTTGGTGAGCTGGATATTACCCGTTTATCCATACGTGAAGTTGGAAAACTTGTTTCGCAGATAGAAGTGCAAAGTGGTGTGGAATTTATTCACATGGAAATGGGTGTGCCGGGTTTGCCTGCATCTGCCATAGCCATTGCAGCAGAAAAAGAAGCCTTGGACAAAGGACTTGCCGCTCAATATCCGCACATCGAAGGTATTCCGTTTGCTAAAACAGAAATTGCCCGGTTTGCCAAATTATTTATCAATCTGGATGTGTCGCCGCTGAATTGTATACCCACAGTGGGAGGGATGCAGGGAAGTTTTGCGGCTTTGCTGGCTGCTGCCCGCACCAATCCAGAGAAACCATACACGCTGTTTATCGACCCGGGTTTTCCGGTAAATAAATCGCAATTACAAATTATTGGTGTCCCATTCAAGCATTTTGATATTTTGAATTTTCGTGGTGAAAAACTCAGAGAAAAACTTGAATCGTTTCTGGTAGAAGGTAATATCTGTACCATTAGCTATTCCTCGCCAAATAATCCATCCTGGATAAGCCTCACCGAACGTGAATTGCAGATAATCGGTGAACTGGCAACCAAATACGATGTGATTGTGGTGGAAGATTTAGCATATTTTGGCATGGATTTCCGTCAGCATTATGGCCAGCCGGGCATTGCACCGTTTCAACCAACCGTTGCTCGTTATACCGATAATTATATTTTGTTGCTTTCGGCTTCCAAGATTTTCAGTTATGCCGGACAGCGTATAGGTATGATGATAATTTCAGAGAAACTTCGTACACGCCGTTATTCGAATCTGAAAAACTATTTTAGTAGTGATGAACTAGCGCATTTTATTTCGTATGGCGTGCTGTATGTAACTACTGCTGGAACTTCGCACACGGCACAATACGCGTTGGCATCTATGCTCAAAGCCGTAAACGATGGCGAAATTGACTTTATAGCAGGACTTCATCCCTACGGCGAGAAAGCCAAAATTATGAAAGCGCTGTTTTTGAAATATGGTTTCTACATTGTGTACAACGACGAAGACCGACCGCTGGCGGATGGTTTTTATTTTACGATTGCTTATCCTGACATGACGGGTGCCGAACTGATGAAAGAATTTCTTTACTATGGAATCAGTGCTATTTCATTAGCCATTACCGGAAGCGAAAACCCCAACGGTTTGCGTGCCTGTGTTTCGTTTGTGCGGATGGATCAAATGGAGGTGCTGGAAAAACGATTAATACAATTCAAACTTGCTCATTAATGTCCACCATCCAAATCACCCTGAAAGGCATTGCTGCCGAACTTACGCTTGGCAGTTATATGCCCAAGGATGCCACTATTTTCAATAATTGGGAAGATTTTTATCATTTCAACGATCTGATTCACGTTTCGCAATTGCTGGCTGAGCATATTTCGGAAATTGAAATAAAACAGGATGCTGAAGTGATTTTTACGGGTAAAATTCCCACAAGTCAGTTCAAATTACAAAAAAGTTTTTCGCCCGTGTTGAAGGATAAGGCCTTGTATCTTCGCACCGAATGTGCTGAGGAGGCTGTGTATCAGTGTGAGTTTGAGGTGGAGCGGTTTGATAAGATGAAACTGATGTTCGAAACGCAGGATTACGATTTACTTTTCAAGGTGGGCAATTCATTTCTGTCGAAAATGACTTACGAGGACAAAGAATTGAATTTGGAGTGGGTGAGTGCCAAGCCGGTTGGGAATATCTGTGTGCTTTGTCGATTTGAGAATGGTTATCTGGTGCCTGTTTATGATGCGGTGAGAAAGATAGCGGTAAACAATAAGCAGTAAGCAGTAAGCAGTAAGCGGTAAACAGTAAGCCATTATTTGTTTAATCATAGTAATGAAATTGAAATTATACTATCCACATAATCACTGCATTCTTTTTTTATAGAAAATTTCTATCTACTTATTAATTTAAATAGTTAAACTATTTCATATCCTTAGTGTTTTACTTTTAAATTTAAAAAGATTAGATATGAAGAAATATAGTTTAGTTATACTTATTCTACTTTTGGCAATGCAAGCTTTTGCTCAAAAAGGCAGTATTAAAGGAAGAATATACGATGCCAAAACCAACCAGCCGCTTGAATTTGCAACGATTTTAGTTCAGGGAACAACCATTGGTTCTACTTCCGACCTGGATGGTAATTTTATTTTTACCGGAATTGAGCCTGGTTTTAAACGCTTAGTGATTCGTCTGATTGGTTACCAGACAACAGTTTCCTCCGAAATTCAGGTTCAGGGAAATCAAACTACCTTTATTGATATTCCGGTGACCGAAAGTGCTGTTCAGCTTAATGAAGTAACTGTTCGCCAGAATGTAAGACTCAAAAAAATTGAAAGTCCACTCTCGTCAATAACTATTGGTGTTCAGGAAATTGAGAAAAGTGCCGGTGCAAACCGCGACGTTTCGAAAGTAGTGCAGGCATTGCCGGGGGTTGGAGCTACCGATCCAAATCGCAGTGATCTGATTGTGCGTGGTGGCGGTCCTTCGGAAAATGTTTTTTATCTGGATGGAATTGAGATTCCGGTTATCAATCACTTTGCCACACAAGGTTCTTCGGGCGGATCGGTGGGTATTATCAACCCTGATTTTGTTCGTGAAATTAATTTCTATACCGGTGCTTTTCCGGCTAACAGAACAAATGCGTTGAGTTCGGTGATGGAAATAAAGCAAAAAGATGGCAGCAAAGACCGCATTCATTCTAAGTTGTCGGTTGGTGCTTCCGATGCTGCATTGACTATTGATGGTCCGATAGGCAAAAAATCGACTTTCATTGTTTCGGCACGCCAATCTTATCTGCAATTCTTGTTTAAAGCTATCGGCCTGCCATTTTTGCCTACTTACAACGACTTTCAGGTAAAATACAAGTATCAGATTGATAAACAAAACGAAATTACTTTTCTGGGAATTGGTGCAATTGACGATATGGTCTTGAATACCGACCTGCAATCCTCAGGAACGGAAGCTCAGAAATATATTTTGTCATACCTGCCAACTTACAAGCAATGGAATTACACAGTGGGAACGGTTTACAAACATTTTGCCGATACGCATTTCGATACCTGGATATTGAGCCGAAATATGCTTCGAAATGCAAATTTCAAATATTTGAACAACGATGAATCATTAGGTCAAGCAGGGAAAACATCGGATTATACTTCGGACGAGGCTGAAAACAAACTGCGTTTCGAGCGTAATTATCCCGATTCTCCAATCAAGCTTTCGTTTGGTGCAGGCCTAAAATACTCACATTACACTAATCACACTGAGCGACAGTTTTTTTTCAATAATTCAGTAAACAAACTGGTTTACGATACAGAAATTGGTTTTTTTGGTTATCAGGCATTTGCGCAGGCTTCAAAGGAATTATTTGATGATAAATTAAAACTGTCGCTGGGAATCAATTTTGCGGGACTGAATTACAATCAAAACATGATAAATCCGCTGAATCAGTTTTCACCCCGTTTGTCGCTTTCGTATGCCTTGTCTGACAAAGTTGATTTCAATGCCAATGTTGGTCGTTACGCCATGCAGCCGGCTTACACCACGCTTGGTTTTAAAAGTTCAGGTGTTTTCGTAAATAAGAATGAAAGTCTCCGTTACAACATTTCCAATCAGGCTATTGCCGGTTTTGAATATCGCCCCATGGACAATGTAAGGATTACTGCAGAAGGATTTTACAAACAATATGAGTATTATCCGGTTTCGGTAGCCGATGGATTGAGTATTGCCAGCAAAGGAACAAATTTTGGACAAATTGGTGATGAGCAAATTGTTTCCACCGGAAAAGGACGTGCTTATGGAGTGGAAGTTTTGGCAAAACTGATGGAAATGAAAAAGTTCAACCTGACAGCTACCTACACACTTTTTCGCAGTGAATTTACCGATTCAACTGGTGTAAATTACTTCCGCTCATCGTGGGATACCAAGCAACTTTTTAATCTGATTGCAAGTTACAAGCTTCCAAAAAACTGGAATGTGGCTATTCGCTGGCGTTTTGTGGGCGGTGCGCCTTATACGCCAATCGATTCGGCTTCGTACAACCGTGCAGCCTGGAACATTACCAAACAAGCGTATCTGAATTACAAAAAATTCAACACGCTGAGTTTGCCCGATGCACATCAGTTGGATATTCGTATTGATAAAGAGTTTTATTTCAAAAAATGGGTGTTAAACCTCTATACCGACATTCAGAACGTGTATAATTTCAAAACGCAAAGTGCTCCTATTTATACGAATTTAGATACGAACGGAAACGTTATACCAGACCCTACAGATCCGAATAATCAAACCAAACAGGGTTTACGAACATTTGAATCATTCGGAGGAACCATTTTACCAACAATTGGGATAATAATTAAAATTTAAATCAGTTTATAGTTAATAGTTTATAGTAAACAGATATGAAAACACAAGTTTTATTAATTACAGCTCTTTTTGCCACAATGGCAATTTCAGGGCAGAAGAAAAAAGAAGTTTTTTCGGTGGAAAATTATGGTATAAACAATACAGGGACTGCCCTGACCATTCAGTTTGAGAAAGGTTCAGAGCATAATCATCCGCTTTTTGCTGTTTGGCTGGCCGACGAAAACGGTAAGTACATTCAGACTTTGTATGTTTCACAAAGCATAGGAAAAGGCGTTTTTCAGCATGCCAACAGAAAAACCGGTCAGTGGAAAGAAGGTGAAATACAACGACCTGCAACTTTGCCCTACTGGGCTCACCAGCGTGCTGAGATTAACGAATACGGAACTTATATGCCAACTCCTAAACAAGCAGTGGCCGATGCCTATACCGGTGCAACTCCTTCAGCATCATTTGTACTACATACCAAAACAGATAAACCACTAAACGGCAAATACAAAATCATGCTCGAATTGAATCAATCGTGGGACTGGAACGAATACTGGACGAATGATAAATATCCAAACGACAAGGAATACAAAACTTCCAGCCAACCTGCATTGGTTTATTCAGCAGATATTGATACGGCAAAACCAAAACAGGTATTTGTATTGAAAGTAATTGGTCACAGCCATTATGCAGGTGCCGATGGTAGTTTGGATACTGATTTAAGCACAATGACAACCGCGCTGAAAATTGCAAAAGTAATAACGGTGAAGTTAGATTAATTCTAGTAGAAATAAATTGAAAAATCCTCCAAAACCAAGAGTCTTGGAGGATTTTTTCTCCCCTTTAAGGATTTGGGGTAGTCATTTACTTAATAACTTCCGGATATTTAATTCGGTTGTGGTATATATTTTTGATTTTTTCTTTAAATACTGCTTTAACTAATTCCACATCGCGGAATGTAATCGGAGCATCTTTAAACTCACCTTCTGCAATTTGTGAGTCAATCATATTTTCAACCATTTCGCTGATGCTTTCCTCAGTGTACTCCGATAAACTTCTTGATCGTGCTTCTACTGCATCAGCCATCATCAGAATAGCCGTTTCTTTATTGTTAGGAATTGGTCCCGGATAGGTGAAAATTTCATCATTTGGCTTTTTATCGGGATTTGCGTTGATGTATGAGTAATAAAAATACTTCGTTTTGCTTGTTCCGTGGTGCGAACTGATAAACTTGATAATCTGTTCAGGTAAATGACTTTTTTTAGCAATATCAATACCATCATTCACGTGATTAATTACAATTTGCGATGCATCTTCATAATTAATTTCCGATAATGGATTTTTTCCACCAAGCTGATTTTCAATAAAATACTCAGGATGTTTCATTTTTCCAATATCATGATAAAGCGCACCGGTGCGGACAAGCAGGCTGTTGGCATTGATTTTCTTTGCAGCTTCTGTTGCCAGATTTGAAACCTGAAGTGAGTGTTGGAAAGTTCCGGGAGCACGCTCTGAAAATTGCATCATTAAATCGCTGTTGATATTGGTAAGCTCTACCAATGTTACGCTCGAAATTAAATCAAAAATCTTCTCGAAAATATAAATCAGTACATAGGCAAATAACATAAATACACTGCTAAGCCCGAAGTAAATTAAATATTGAAAATCAATCCGTTTGAAATCTCCTTCTGAAATAAGCTCAAAAGCCACATACATAACCAGGTAAGTTATAAAAATATAAACCGCAGTTTGTGCTAACTGTGAACGTTGCGACATGTCTTTCAAACTCGACACTGCAGCCATTCCTACTGTAATTTGCAAAAGAATAAATTGAAAAGCATTGTCAACCATAAATGAAATAATCAGAACAGTTATAATATGTACAAACAGTGCAGTTCGTGAATCGAAGAAAACCCGTATTATTACCGGCAATAATGCAAAAGGAACCATATAATAACTTACGTTTGTAAAGCTGATAATTAATGATGTACTGCTGATAATTAATAGCATAAGCAGCAAAATCATTATGACATGGCTAGTTACCTCAAATATTCGTGGTCGGAACAAATAGACGTAGAGAAAAAATAAGGTAATCAGACATACAGTCATTAATATCTCACCAAGAATTACTACCGATGATTGTTGAATAGAGGATGTTTTACGATTTTCTGTTTCGGTTTTCAGAGATTTCAAAACCTGATACATACTTGGAGTTACGATTTCGCCCCGGTCAATAATTCGTTCACCCGACTGTACCATGCCTGATGTTTGTGAAAGATTTTTGAGCAATTCGGTTTTAGAAATTGAAGTCATAACACTGTCGAAAGTCAGGTTTTCTACCAGGTATTTATTGATGTCATACATTTTGACAGAATTACCGATACTGTTCGAAATTTCTTCATAGGCTGTAAGTGGTGTATAGATATTTTCTACCGGAATAAGGCTGATAACACGACTTGGAGGAATGCAGGAGATTTTTTTTCGTTTATCAGTTTGCAACTTATTGTTATCATTGGCCGATATAACACCTTTTGAATAGATTGATTTTAATCTTACCTTTATTGAAGCAGGAATAGAAACCGTATTTTCGCCTTTTCCCTGTAAATCAGCTGTCATTTTTTTAATTTGCTTCTCAACCACAGTTGTGTCAAGTTTGTAATATGGAGCAAAATCTTTTAAAGCTTCTTCTTTTTCGCGTGCTATTTGCTGATCACTTTTGTAAATTGGAAAGTCGAATGATGCAGTCATTAACTCATACGACCAGGGTTTTCCGACTTCAAACTGATATTTAAATGATTCTTCTGCCGGATATAACAAAACGATAAGAATAGTAATACAGGCAAATAACCCTGCATTTTTCAAAATCAGAATCTGTGCGTCAGTTAATTTTAATTTCATAATCAAATATGTTTTTATGTTCAGTTGATTGCTTTTCTAAAACAGCCGAAAATTACTAAAAATAATTCTTTATCGAAACAGATTCATTAAAGTTTCCGTATTTTTACACAAAATATGCTGATAATTAGGCAGCTAATGCTATTTTTTCGTTTTATTTTGGAATTCCATGATTTTTTCTTCGGTTTTGATGTAATATTTTTCGTGACCATTCGTCATAAGTACAGAACCATATGAAAAATAGTCCGGACTTTTACTGAAAAATTTGAGTTTTTTTAATTTCAAAATCGATTTATAGTCAATTTGATTTGATGCAGCACAAGCCGAATGGATTCAAAACAATTTAATAATCAGATTGTAACACTGTCCGACAAATTTTTCCGATTGGCAAAATCGATTTTGGGGGATGCTGATTCAGCACAGGATGCTGTGCAGGATTTGATTGCAAAATTATGGGAGAGGCGCTCAAAACTTGACGAAGTTGAAAATATCCAGGCATTTAGTATGCGTTCCATGCGAAACTTGTGTCTTGATTCAATCAGACAGCGGCACGATGAACAGGAAATTCCTCCGGAAGCAGAATATATTGAACTTAATCCACATCAACAGGTAGAGCAGAATGATATGGTTTCGAAGATAAAAATGTTGATTGACGGTTTACCTGAATTGCAACGAACCATAATCAGAATGCGTGATGTGGAAGGGATGGAAATAAATGAAATAGCTTATGTTACTACGCTGACAGAAAATGCCGTTAGCGTGAATTTATCAAGAGCAAGACAAAAAGTACGTGAAAAAATACTATATGAACAAAAACAAATTGAAGAAACAGTATGGAAAAGATAAATGAATTATTGGAAAAATATTTTCGTGGCGATACTTCTTTGGCCGAAGAAAATGAATTAAAACAATATTTCCGATCAGAAAATGTTTCTGAAAAACATGCCTTGTATCAACCTTTGTTTGCTGCTTTTGATGAAGAGTTGAAAGTATTACCACAGAAACCTTTAGCGGAAATTATTCCCGAACTAAAACGCCACAGAAGTATATGGATTCAGGCCTTTGCCTATACCGGAATAGCTGCAACTATTGCTATTGTGTTTTGGTTTCAGCGTCCTAATCAGTCTCAGAATTTCGCTGTTGTGAGCGGTAATCAAATCCAGGATACAGAATTTGCTCAAAAATACGCTGAGAAAAAACTAAACAAAGTAAACGAAATCCTGAACCGGAGTATGAAACCTGTTGATAATATTGATAAAGTGAGAAAAGATATGCAACCGATTCAAAAACTACGAAATGTTAAGTATCAAATGAACGAATTACAAAATAAATTACAAACTAAATAATAACGATTATGAAAAAAATATTGACTTTGGTTGCAGCTTTGTTTATTATGGCAGCAACTCAGGCACAAACTCTTCAATCACTTTTCGAAAAATACAGCGACGATGAGCGGTTTACCTACGTTACTGTTGGTGGTGGAATGATGAATCTTGCTAACGTAATCGGTCGTCATGG
>CAIQOG010000619.1 GCA_903873355.1 uncultured Bacteroidales bacterium | reverse complement strand
TGAAGATGTAAACCTTTTTTATTCTATACTCTAACGATTTTTTGACATTTTTGAAGGATGTCAAGAGAAACTCACCTTTTTTGAATCTATCTCATTTCCTAAAATTCAACCTGCTCCGGGGCATTTTTAATTACAGACAGCAGCTTAGTTTTGTCTTATTATGTTTCAAAGTATTCTAACATGAAATTCTCACCATCGAATACACCATAAGAGAAAATTCCGATAAAATCTCCCAGAATAACCACTCGTTTTTTGTTTTTTATCTCTAAATCTAAAAAGATATGACGATGTCCAAAAACCAAAAAATCTACATCGTGTGTTTCTGCATATTTCTTGGCAAATACGACAATATTCTCTTTTTCCTCGCCAAGATATTTATTGTCAAGATGCATGATTTTCAAACGGTTTCTGCGTGACCATTCATAGCCAAATTCCTGACCAAGCTGAGGCGGTAATATTGAAAATAACTTTTGCGCCAATCTGCTATGAAATATTTTACGAATAAATACAAAACCTTTTTTGTCGGAGTGAAGACCATCACCATGTACCATGAAAAAGGTTTTATCTCCAATTTTGGTGATGTATGCTTCTTTGTGAACTATCAATCCTATTTCTTTTTCCAGATAGCCAAAGGTCCAGATGTCGTGATTTCCGATAAAGAAATGTATTTCAATTCTGGAATCAACCAGTTCGGCAAGTTTACCCAGAAAACGAATATAACCCTTTGGTACAACGGTTTTATATTCGAACCAAAAATCGAAAATATCACCCAATAGATAAATAGCAGTAGCATCTGCTTTTACCATATCAAGCCAGGCAACCAGTTTTTTCTCGTGTGCCAGTGTATCGTCCAGAATTCTGGAACCTAAATGTGCATCGGAAAGAAAATAAATCATTTTTAGTTGATAGTTGGTAGTTGATAGTTTATAGTGGCTATCAACACTAATTAAAGGAATCCTAATTCAAGTTGCGCTTCTTCGCTCATCATACTTTTGTCCCATGCCGGTTCAAAAACTATGTTCACATCCACGGTTTTTACACCTTCAACACTGGCAACTTTCATTCGTACATCTTCCACAATAAAATCTACAGCAGGGCAATTTGGAGCGGTAAGAGTCATTTCTATAGTCAGATTACCATCTTCTGCCAAATCAATTTTATAAATCAATCCCAAATCATAGATATTTACCGGTATTTCTGGGTCGAACACCGTTTTCAGCATTCGCACTATTTTTTCTTCTTTTTCTAAAAATTCGTTCATATAAAATAAATTTCCGATATAATAATTATCAATTCCCAATTAAACAGCGAATTGCTTTTTGTATCAATAAACAAGTTTGCGCTAAAATAGTTTAATCAATCTGACCACCACTAAGTATTACCAGATTATCAAACTCCGGAAGTGAACTGGCCAACTTGCCGTTGACTACTGCCACCGCATGAACTTTGGCTTTGATAGCCAGTTTATTGTCGGATTTTCGATGAATTTCCTGATGAAAAATATATCTTACTCCTTCTTTGGCCACATATAGTTTCGAAATAAAACTGTCACCAGGGCGAAGCGGGGTTTTGTAAGCAATTTCAATGCTCGAAACCATTGCATCAATTCCACGGTCATGCAATTCGGCGAAACTAAGATGATTAGCCTCCAAAAACTCATGGCGTGTGTGTTCCAGATAATTCTGATACACCGAGTTATTCACAACTCCCTGTATATCACACTCGTAATCACGGACTTTTAATTCTAATTCAAATATGTACATCTTTTTAATTTACAATTTAGTAATTTACAATTTACGATTGTATTTCTCAACTAATTTACAAATCAACCAGTCAACCAATTTTCCTGATAATTGTCAATCCATCCCGCAATGGTAAAATCACTTTCTCAACTCTGTTGTCTGATGCAATAAAATCATTAAATCGCATGATTTCAATGGTTTGCCAATCATTTGAATCAACAGGCTTCAATACTTTAGCATCCCACAGAGTATTATCTGCCAAAATAAATCCACCTGTCCGGAGCTTTGGTAAAACAGCTTCATAATAAGCCTGATACTCTCGTTTATCAGCATCTATGAAAACCAAATCAAAAGTTTCGTTCAATGAATCAATTACCGTTAATGCATCACCTATATGCAATTTTATTTTTGAAGCATATTCCGAGCCTTCAATATTTTGACATATAAAATCTTCCAGCTCATCATCAATTTCTATAGTATGCAACAGTCCGTTATCGGGCAATGCTTCAGCCATACAAAGTGCTGAATATCCGGTAAATGTGCCGATTTCAAGAATCCGTTTTGGTCGAATCATATGACAGAACATACTCAATACACGTCCCTGTAAATGCCCGGAACACATGCGGGGATTTATCATTCTCACATGAGTTGCCCTATTGACCTGAGCCAAATATTCAGGTTCAGCATCCGAATGAATTGATATATATTCTTCTAAATTCATAGACTATCTAAACGTACTTTAAAACAGAAAGTTGTGTTGGATTAAACACCTCATTAGCAATTTCCTGAAGTTTTTCGGCAGTCACATTTTCAATATGTTCACGAATCACCGACATATCGTCAATTTTCCCATATCGCAAAAAACTTTTGCCAAAACTCAGTGCCAGATTTTCCTTCTGTTCATTCGCGATGGCCATTTGCCCCATCAACTGAAGTTTGTATTTTTTCAGAGCTGATTCATTGATTTTTTGTTCTCTGAGTTTTTGTAACTCATTATAAACCAACTGCTCGCAACGCTTTGCATTTTCGACATCACAACCAAAATAAACGCTCCACAATCCGGTATCGGTAAATGGTTGATAACTTGATTCTACATTGTAAACCAGTCCGTTACGCTCTCGCAAGGAAAGATTCAGTAAACTGTTCATACCCGGACCACCCAGAATATTATTCAACAAATACATTCCCATTCGGTTGGGGTTGTATAGATCGTAAGCACGGTTTCCAACCATAAAATGAACCTGATGAGTGTTTTTTACAACTTCCTTTCGTTGAGGATGATATGCTGTCGGTGTTTCACGCTCTTTTTTTGTGTCAGAAATCGGTTTTGAGAGTAAATATCTTTCTGCAAATCGTACTAATCGATTGAAATTCAAATCGCCTACAACAAAGAAAACCATTTCGTCGGGACGGTATTGTTTGCTTACAAATTGCAAAGCATCCTCTGTCCTGAACTTTTCAAGTAATTCGGGTCTGCCCAGAATATTATGTCCAATAGTATGACTGTCGAAAAGCATTTCCTCAAAATCGTCAAAAATCAATTCAGATGGACTATCGTTGTACGACTGAATTTCGTCCAGAATGATAACAACCTCTTTGTCAATCTCTTTCTGAGGAAATGTAGAGTTCAGTACAATATCGCCAATCAACTCCAAAGCACGTTCGAAATACTCATTTAAAACTACCGCGTAAACAACAGTTTCTTCTTTCGAAGTAAAAGCATTCAGTTCGCCACCTACATTTTCAAGCCGGTTTATGATATGTCCTGAACGACGCTTGTCAGTGCCTTTAAAAAGCATATGTTCCACAAAATGAGCCATGCCTTCTTCATTTTCAGCCTCATCGCGCGAACCAGTGTTTACTACCATACCACAATAAGTAACTGTTGAGTTTTCAGGTTTATGAATAAGAGTTATCCCGTTAGAGAGTGTATGTGTTTGATATGTCATTAATTGGCTGTTATAAAAAGGAATACAAAAGTAGTAAATTCAGTTAACAATTCATCTTGTGAATCAGATTTAAGAGCGAAGTAATAATTTTATTCCCAAATCATAGTAAATCTTCTGTTTTCTGACGTATAAAACAAAAAGTTACACATTTTAAACCAAATTATACACATTTTCAAAAAAAACAAGTACTATTTTTGTATACTAAATTTAACGTGAGTTCGACATAAGAATTAAAATAATTGGAGTTGAAGTGAGTCAACTCTTTCAGCATTAATAGATGGTTTTTTAGGTAAAAAGCTATATGCAAGTAAGCCTGCAATCAAGTTTGTAATGAAATTAGTAAAAGAACGATGTCTGGTATGTTCAATCTGACATATATTTTTCAATTCATCGTTAACCGATTCAATAACAGCTCTTTTACGAAGGTTTATTTTATCTTGCAAAGGAATTTCACCACCTTTCATATTGTTTCTCAATTTAGTAACCAAATGAATGCCATCTACAAAAAGAATATCTCTAAGTGTTTGGGAAATATATCCTCTATCAGCATATAGCTTTCCAAAGACTGTTTTTATAAATGATTCAGAATTAAGTGGTTCACGGTCATCTACATTACCTTGAGTTATGACAAAACTAAGTATTTCACCTTTGTCATTAATGATAATATGTAGCTTAAAACCGAAGAACCAGCCAATTGTGCTCTTGCCCTTGGTGGCAATGCCGGAAAACACTTTATTCTGTTTCTCTCTTTTAATATGACAAGCTTTGAGAGTAGTTGAATCAACGAAACTTATTCCGGTGCATTCTCCCATTCTGCAGAGCTTTAAAAATAGAACTAACGGGAAAGCGACCTGTTGTTGTAATTCAACAAAACGATTATAGGAAACCAATTGAGGAAATTCCTTGTTTAAATGTTGACTTACATAGAACAAATAGTAATGCTTTAAATTTCTATAACCTCCTAAATGAAAGGATATTAGAATGGTCATTACTTCGCTATGAGAGAGCTTTCCAGGCTTATTTCTGGTCTTTTTACCGTTATCTGCTTGTAAAATATGTTTTTTGTATGATTTATCAAATTCTTTTGAAAAATCATCGCATAAATAGAAAATTTCAGTAATTTCGTTCGTGGTTAGCATAGTGATGAATTTTAGTTATTTCATTGTATTTCAACACTATAAAGATAATAATTACCTCTGAATTATGCTAACCATTTTTCATTTTTCTTATATCGAACTCACGTTAAATTATATAATTCTGAAATATGAAAAATCATCATGAAAAATTAAAAGCCTTTCTTTTAATGATTGCAATAATGTTGTTCAGTGCAGTTTATGCGCAAC
>CAIQOG010000618.1 GCA_903873355.1 uncultured Bacteroidales bacterium | reverse complement strand
AAGTGGTACCAGATTACCACTAAATATTCCTCGTAAAGACGAAGAATTGTATCGCAAAGCCGAAAGGCTTGTTAACAAACATCTGGACCATTATCAAAAACAATACAATCAACGTTCGATTGAGGAAATCCTCATTTATGTTGCATTTCATATTGCAGTAATAGTATCAAAGCAGGAACTTCGGGACGATGAGGTGCCAATGGCAGAAAAAATACAACAACTGGATAATGAGTTAAAGCTATTGTTTTCAGAACAATAAAATCGTTTTCTAAAACATTCAACGACCGCATTACATTGCAAAAGAATACTTTTTCTATTTACTGGAAAAGTGTTTAAGCAGTGTCAATGCGTTTTTTATTTTGTAGAATAAACACAATTAAAATAAATACTAACAACTTAAATCAATCAAATATGGTAAACATAATCATAGGATTAATTGCTTTTGTTGTCGGAAGCGGAGGAGCATATGTGGTGCTACGCTTTGTCAATAAACGGTCAATTGAGGAGGCAGCGGCAGAAGCCGAACTTCTTAAGAAAAACAAACTTATCGAGGCAAAAGAGAAGTTTATTGCATTGAAAGCTGAACACGAACAGCAAGTACAGGAACGCAACGCAAAAGTACAGGAGCGCGAAGTAAAAATTCAACAACGCGAAATGCAGTTGAACCAGAAACAAAGTGAAGTTCAGCGTAAAATAAACGAAGTTGATGCGTTGAAAGATACTCATGATCAACAAATGCATGCGCTTGAAATAAAGAAGAAAGATCTGGAACATTTGCAGCATCAAGCACAAACAGAGTTGGAATCAATTTCCGGTCTTTCGGCAGACCAAGCCAAAGAACGACTTGTTGAAGCACTGAAAGAAGAAGCTAAAACCAATGCAATGTCCTATATCAACGACATTATGGATGAAGCTAAAATGACTGCAAATAAAGAAGCAAAAAAGATTATAGTTCAAAGCATTCAGCGTGTTGCAACTGAAACGGCAATTGAAAATGCAGTGACGGTTTTCCATATTGAATCAGACGAAATAAAAGGACGTATTATCGGTCGTGAAGGACGTAACATACGCGCTTTAGAAGCAGCCACAGGAGTTGAAATCATTGTAGATGACACCCCTGAAGCAATTGTTCTTTCAGCATTTGATCCAGTACGACGGGAAATTGCCCGACTGTCACTTCACCAATTAGTAACCGACGGACGTATTCACCCTGCCCGCATCGAAGAAGTGGTAGCCAAAGTTCGCAAACAGGTAGAAGAAGAGATTATTGAAATCGGTAAACGGACTACCATCGACCTTGGTGTTCATGGTTTGCATCCTGAACTGATTCGTTTGGTTGGTAAAATGAAATACCGTTCGTCATACGGACAAAACCTGCTGCAACACTCACGCGAAGTAGCAAACTTATGTGCAACAATGGCTTCTGAACTTGGATTGAATCCTAAAAAAGCAAAACGCGCCGGACTGTTGCACGATATTGGAAAAGTGCCGGATGATGAACCGGAATTGCCACACGCAATTCTTGGCATGCGTCTTGCTGAGAAGTATAAAGAAAAACCGGATATTTGTAATGCCATCGGTGCTCACCACGACGAAGTGGAAATGGAAACACTGATTGCACCGATAGTTCAGGTTTGTGATGCTATCTCAGGAGCGCGTCCGGGAGCACGTCGCGAAATCGTGGAAGCCTATGTGAAACGATTGAATGATCTTGAAAATCTTGCACTTTCGTACCCCGGCGTACTGAAGACTTATGCCATTCAGGCAGGTCGTGAATTACGTGTAATTGTGGGCGCAGACAAAATTGACGACAAAGAAACCGAATTATTGTCGTTCGATATTGCCAAAAAAGTACAGGATGAAATGACTTATCCGGGTCAGGTAAAAATTACCGTTATCAGAGAGACGAGAGCGGTAAGCTACGCAAAATAAAGTTATAAGTTGATTGGGTAATTTGTTGATTGGGTTTTCCCGATTAACTGATTATCCGATAAACCAATAACCAAGACCGGGGCTGTTTGGTTTTGACAGCAGGTAGAACTGATATGTAAGCATGTCGAGCATTGAGAAAGCGGCTCGTAAATCTCGGATCTCAAACAACTAACTGGCGAAACTAATTACGCTCTTGCTGCTTAATCGAATCAAGTAGATTAAACTTAATTCCGGTACAAGGTACTGGAACGAGACATTTCCCGGCGGCCGTCGCTTCGAGGCCAATGATCAGGAGATGCGGATAAATCGAAGATAGTCGTACTTAGCCTTGGAGGCACGATGAAATAAAAAGGATAAGGCGCGGGTTGGTGGCTTCGGTCTTGCCAGCGCACGAAAACCTAAGCGAAGATAAACATGTAGAAAGCTTATTATTTCCTTGTTTGGACGAGGGTTCGACTCCCTCCAGCTCCACATTAGTATTCTAAACGCTTGATAATCTGAAAGTTATCGAGCGTTTATTTTTTAAAATAAACGTCTGTTTCAGTCTGTTTTACATAAATAAATGATTTACAATTAATTAAATGCTTAAAAACAGACTTTTATGGCACGAAAACAAGCAATTATCGTTTATCCACATTTGAATGACTGTGGTGGTGATTTATCCAAACAATGGTATGTTGAATACAAATGGAGAATACCTGGTGAAGATAAAATGCGTAAAGAACGCATTTACAATGGAATGAGTATTGTTTCTAAAGCGGAACGATTAAAAGCCGCAAAACTCGTAATCAAAGAAAAAACGGAATGGCTAAAAAGCGGTGCTTATCTGCAGGGAAATGAGAAAAAAGTGTATGCAGATGAATTACTTTATCGAAATGAAGCGAAATTATATGGTCATGCCCGTGAGCAGGTTGTGACAACTCGAACAAATTTGAGTGAATTTCTAGCTGTAATAAAACAAAAAGTAAATGCAAAAAGCTATGAGAATTATGTTTCTAAAATGAGAATATTCAATTCTTGGTTAGAAAGGAACAAATTGAATGAATTAAATATCAAAAATATTACCCGTAAAAACATTATTGATTTTTCAGTATTTCTGTCCGAAGAACAAAAGTTGAGTCGTTTGACCATTAAAAAATACATTCAAATAATTCATACTTTTTTTGATTATGAATTGGGACTTGAAATTGTTGATCGGAATCCTGCTGAAAAAATCCCTGCTATGGGTAAAATCGTTGATTGTGCGCCAGTTCCGTTTAAAGCAGATGAACGCTCTCGTCTTAAAGATGCTATTTCAAAAGATGATCCTCAATTATGGCTTGCATGTCAGATTCAATATTACTGTGCAATTCGTCCGGGAACTGAATTGAGACTAATGAAATTGAAATGGATTGACTTTGACAAAGCAACATTCCGAATTCCAAATGTTGAAGCCAAAAACAATCAGACTGAGATTGTTGGAATTCCTTCTTTTTTGATTACCGAAATGAAGGCTCTTCAACTCCATTTATTTGTAGATAAGGATTTGTATGTATTTGGAAAGTTTGGAAGACCTGGTGATGAACCATTGGGCAAGAACACACTTCGTAATCGATTCAATAGATATCGTGAGGCCTTAGAAATATCAGAAGAGCATAAATTCTATAGTTGGAAACACAGTGGTGCCATTGCCCTTATAGACAATGGTGCAAAACCTTACGATTTAAAGAATCATCTTAGGCACGCAAGCTTTAATACAACAGAGATTTACTTGAAAAAACAAAATGGAAACTTAGACAATAAGATTATAAACTTCACTACTGAAATATAGTTAGTTTTTATTGGAAGTATAGTCTCCGGAAAGTGAAACATATATAAGTGGAACTGTTAGCCAAAAGAGAAAATACATTAATAGAGCTTCGTGTTATAATTAGATATCACATAACTAAAAAAGGAATGTTTGATTTATTCAAACATTCCTTCAATTTAAACTAACAAAATATATCTGTGAAAGATTTATTTTATCCCATCGTTTTAAACGGATCGTTATTAAAGTACTCCGGAGCATTCAAGTTAGCTTCTCCCGGTGCTTTGGGTGGAGTTGATTCCAATTGCAAAGCAATTTCGTTGTCAAGTTCAATCCGCTCAATCTGAGGAGCGATGTACGCTTGTTTTTTGTTTGTCATAATATTATGTATTTTAATGGTTTTATATTCTCTTGCAAAGCAGCTAAGTCGCTAGTTCATATCTTCTTAGCGACTTAGCGTCTTTGTGTGAAATAATTATTTGATAATTACTTTTTGTGTGACACTCTTACCTGCATTGGTTACTGTTACCATGTAAACTCCGGTAGCCAATGAATTTTTCAACTGAGTCATATCAGACATAATTTTCTGACCAACTGCATTGTAAACTGCTACTGAAGTTCCAGCGCTTGCTCCGTTAACCACAATCTGGTTGTTGGCAAGAGAAATCCAAATATTGCCGTTTGTGTTCTGGTTGATTCCGGTTGCTACCGAAGGAGCTTTGAACAACACCGTAAAGCGGGTTTCATTATTTGCTGTTACATCAGAATAGAAGTT